>JAFPZD010000125.1 GCA_017417465.1 Prevotella sp.
ACAGATTTAAGGATAAATAACAAAAAACTTAGCTTTTGGAGAGGGGAATGGGCGCAAAAAGCCCCGCGAAATCACTTTCACAGGGCTTATAAGGGTGTTTACAGATGAAACTATATAGGGGATAGAATAGCGGATTCTTTATTCAAGTTCCGCAAGTTCAGAAACAGTCGAATGTAGGGGCAGGCCCGATGCCAGATGCGCACGCCGGTCACGGTGCGCTTCGCACATACCACCTGATGGCGGTACGGATCAAAAAGAACGTGGAAGCTTGCGGAACTCCAGTCAACTAAAATGCGCATTAACAAAAAAACATCCCGCTCATCCCGCTCATCCCGCGCCTAAATTTAGGTGCGGGATGAGCGGGATGAGCGGGATGTTTTTTTGTTAATTCGAATCCGTTTTTGTTTTTCTACCCTTCATTTTTCATTCACAACTCGTGAATCCCGAGATTCAGCTCGTGAATCCCGAGATTCAGCTCGCAAAACCCGAGATTCAGAATTCATCTCGCGAATATAGAGAGCTACCGCTGTCAAGCCCCGTTGGGGCTTTGCACACAGTGTTTCATAAGTTGCGGAAGTTGAATTAATTAATCTCGGGATTCACGGAAATCCACTTTTCACTTATCACTTTTAACTTTTAAACTAAAAAAGAACCCTCACTTCCCACACTTCCCACACCTGAATTTGGGTGTGGGAAGTGTGGGAAGTGAGGGTTCTTTTTTGGTTTATCTAACGAAAATTCGGAAGTTCAACCTTGTAGATGCGGTTGTCAGACAGCAGGTAGGCACTGGCAGGTCCGAAGACGACCTGCTCGAAGGGAATGGTGACACGCAGCTCTGGCAGCCCCAGCTCGTGGATGGCTATGAGCTCCTGCTGCGGGTAGCGTCGGTAAATCCACACCTGGTCGCCCTGCTTGTGGACGGGCATGTAAAGCTGGGCGTTGTTGTAGTGTTCCCAGATGTCTAAGTGCTCATTGACAACGTAGGCATCGCCTTTGTCGGTCTGCACCAGGCAGTTCTGCCCGTCGAAGTCGAACGGCTCGTAAGTTCCCTTGAGCGCATAGTTGATATAGATGGGGGTATGAGCCATCGCCATCAGCCGACCGTAGCGCTGCTGGTTCCATGGAACGACGGTTACGGTGGAATCGCGCAAGTCTGACTTATAGGCCAGGCCGTCGTCGAACATCATGTAGACGCCCCGCTGGGTGAGCATGGCATCCGATACGATGTCCTTCTTCATCGTAAGCATGTTCATAAAGAGCTGGTGGCCGTCCTTGCGGTCGAAAGCGGCAATGAACGGGCGCCCCATCTTCGCGGGCTGTCCGCCATTACGCAGGCCATAGCCCATGTTGAACATGTAGAGCAGCGAGTCGTCGGCCATCAGGACGGAGCGTGCTGCCGTCTTCGAGGGCAGCGGCTGTTCCCACACCGGACGCAGCAGGCTGTCGAGGCAGACCACGTTGCGGCGGTCGGAGAAAAAGTAGTGGAGCGAGTCGGGCCTGATGACCTCAGCGTAGAGCTTGGTGATGACATTCTTGTCGACGGGCATGTAGTAATAGCCACCGCCACCCATGGCAGCACCAAATGCCACCCCTCCGGCAAAAGCCGCCAGCCCGCTGAGCAAGAGGCCCTTCACGTCGTCGACACCCGTCTTGGCTTCGTAGACGTAGTTCTCGCCGGTAAGGGCGTCGAAGAGCAGCACATCGTCGTTGACCACCAACAGGCGCGTTGAGTCGATGCGCTGCACATTGTCCCAGCCCCAGTTGCGGTTGTGCGATGCCTTGATGCTCCACAGCTCCTGTCCGTTGTCCAGGCTGTAGGCATGCAGCCTCGGTGAGAACACCGAGCGGTCGTAGCCGATGACGACACCTGCAGAGTCGTCAATCTGGCGGATGTCGAAGTAATGCTGCCACACGTCATACCCCGTATTGATGTTGAGCAGCGTCACGTTGCCCTGAGTGTCGGTGAGCAGCACGCCCCGTCGCGACATGAGTGGCGACGACCAGCGGTAGTCGTAGGCGTGTGTCCACAGCAGGCGGTTGTCCGCGAGGCTGACCATGCTGATTTCGCCCTTGTTCTTCCAGGTAGTGCCTTTCTTGTTCGTGTCGCGGAACATGACGAGCATGTAGCGCTCGTCGTTGCTGATCTTCATGTTGTAGACGCGCCGCCCGAAGTCAAGGTAGGGGGCTTCGACGGCAGTGTTGTCGATATGCCGCAGACCGATGGTGTCGATGCCCTGTGTCTGGCCATAAACGCTCGCAGCCATGCCGTTCAGGGCCAGGAGAAATGCCAGTAACACGCCTTTCATGCTTTTCTTCAATCTTCGAATGTCAATCTTCAATTTCTCTCCGGTCACGCAGCCTTCTTCGACGCCCAGACGAAGTAGCCGATGAGTAGGACGTAGGCTGCCAGCGCGCAGAACTCGCTGAGCGGATTCTGCATCCACGCCTCAGAGACGAAGTTCAGATTGCCGAAGCGCATCAGCGCACTGACCACGCCCATCAGTGCGCCACCGGCGATGAAGCCACTGGCGATGAGCGTGCCACGTTCACCACGAGCCTGATTAACAGCCTGGTCCTTCGAACGGGTGGTAACGAACCAGTTAACGGCGCCGCCCACGAGCAGCGGAATATTGAGCTGCAGGGGGATGAACATACCCAGTGCAACAGGTAGGGCGGGAATCTTGAAGAACGTCAGCACGAGGGCTATCAGCGCACCAATGCCATAGAGCAGCCACGGCGCCCCCTGTCCGTTCATCACCGGCTCGATGACGGCAGCCATGGCGTTGGCCTGCGGAGCGGCCAGCTCGCCGGAAGCGAAGCCGTAAGTCTCGTTGAGCAGCATGATGACACCACCCACCGTGGCGGCCGACACCAGCGTACCGAGGAACTTCCACGACTCCTGTTTGCGGGGCGTCGTGCCAATCCAATAACCTATCTTCAGGTCGGTGATAAAGCAGCCAGCCATCGACAAGGCAGTGCAGACCACACCACCCATAATGAGTGCGGCCACCATGCCCTCGGTACCACTCAGGCCTACGGCAGCCAAGACGACGGAGGCGAGGATCAGCGTCATGAGCGTCATACCACTGACGGGGTTCGAGCCCACGATGGCGATGGCGTTGGCGGCCACCGTCGTGAATAGGAAGGCAATGACGGTGACCAGCAGGATGCTCACGACAGCAAACCACAGGTTGTGCATGACGCCCAGCCAGAAGAATACGAACGTGATGACCAGAGCAGCCAGCGAAGCAATAGCGATAAACTTGAACGACAGGTCACGAGCTGTTCGAGGCTGATGAGCCGTATCGGCAGAGGCTCCACCCTTCAACTCGCGGCCAGCCAGCGAGACAGCACTCTTGATAATGCCCCACGATTTGATGATGCCGATGATGCCAGCCATGGCGATGCCGCCAATACCGATGGAGCGGGCGTAAGTGGTGAAGATGGCCTCTGGCGACATCTCGCCGACGGTCACTGCTGCTGTCGCGCTGCCAATGGTGAGCACCTGGTCGTGGAACAATACGCCAATGGCGGGGACGACGAGCCACCAGATGAACAGTGAGCCGAGGCAGATAAACATGGCGTACTTCAGGCCAATGATATAGCCAAGGCCAAGCACAGCAGCCGAGGTGTTCACCTTGAACACCACCTTTGCCTTGTCAGCCAGCGCTACGCCCCAGTCCATCATACGGGTGGTGACATTCTCGTTCCACCAGCCAAAGGTAGCCACGATGAAGTCATAGAGTCCGCCAATAAGGCCGGCAAGCAGCAACGGCTTGGCCTGGTCGCCACCCTTGGCACCGCTGACCAGCACCTGCGTGGTAGCGGTAGCCTCAGGGAAGGGGTACTTGCCGTGCATGTCGCTGACAAAGTACTTACGGAACGGGATGAGGAACAGGATGCCAAGGGCACCACCCAAAGCAGAGGCCATGAACACCTTGAGGAACGAAGCCGACATCTCGGGATACTTGGCCTGAAGGATATAGATGGCAGGCAGCGTGAAGATAGCACCAGCCACCACGGCACCTGAGCAGGCACCGATGCTCTGAATGATGACATTCTCGCCCAAAGCCTTGGAGCGCTTCGTGGCGGTCGACACGCCCACGGCAATGATAGCAATGGGGATGGCGGCCTCGAACACCTGGCCCACCTTCAGGCCCAGGTAGGCGGCAGCGGCCGAAAAGAGCACGGCCATCAATACGCCCCACGTCACCGACCAAGTGTTCACTTCAGGGAACTGTCCGCCTGACGGCAGCATCGGCTCATAGTTCTCACCTTCGTGCAACTCCCGGAAAGCGTTCTCGGGCAGCTGTTGTTTCATCTCTTTATCTTCCATACTCTTAATTCATAATGCATCATGCATATTCTAACTCCTAATTCCTAACTCCTAACTCCTAACTCACTTCACCATCACCTTGTGGCCACCCTTGATGACAAGGCCGCGGTAAGTGTCGTTGACACGCTGTCCAGAGAGGTTGTAGCCGGGCTGGGCACTCTGCGGCACGTCGTTGCCAACGGCCATAATGGCACTGGGCGCATCGACTTCGACGGGTGATTCCAACAGCTTCAGTTCGTTGATGACACCCACGTTCTTCGCCGTGTTAGTTCCGAAGATAGCAGTCACATCGAAGTATTTGCCCGCATAGTCGGTAGGCACTGTAATGTTCTTGATCTGGAAAGCGTTAAAGAGTCGGGCACGATGGTCGCCACTGACGGCCCAGATACCACCGTCGGACACCCAGTGGGTGGCCTTCACCAGCACCAGGTCGCAGTAGTCAGCCTCGGTCAGCTCCTTAAGTGTCACGGGCCTCGGCTCGACGGGCGTGCTGCTGGCTGTCACTGTCACATCAGCCACCGACGACTTGCCCGCGACATTTTCGAGTACGGGCATGCCATTGTCATTGACGCGCTTACCGTAGACAAAGCCCTCGAGCACGTCGTCCTTGGCAACGCTCAGGCCCGTGTTACGCAGGATCATAGCCCCGGAGCCATCGCGCACGTAGATGTCCTTCTTATAAGCGTAGAGCACCTGCGCCCCCTGGAACGGCAGGGCAGCCACAGCACCGTCGTCCATCTGGCGGAAGGCGCTGATACTCTCGGCAATGGTCAAGGGCTCAACGGTGACGACACAGGAGGCTACGAGGCCATTGTCGCTGGTGACGGTGATGGTAGCGGTGCCCGCACTGACGCCTGTTATGCGCCCCGTCTGGTCGACGGTAGCCACGCTGGCATTGTCGGATGCCCACGTCAGCTTAAACTTGGAATAGCTTGGCGTGGCCGTGGCGGTGAGCACACGCTGAAGACCCTCGCCAACGGCAAATGCCTCGGGCAAAGAGAGTTCCTGCAGCACGAACGTATCGAACACGTCGAAAGTGATGACGCCATCAGATTCCTGAATGTTCTTCAGTCCCAGCCGTGTCTCGGCTCCCGACCATGTGAGCAGGTTGGCCGGCGACGTGACGCGTGAGAGTTCCCTGACACGTGCCAATCCTGGGAACGTCGTCGTAGAGACAGTGCCGCCTGCGCGCAACAGCTGGTAGTACATGTGCTTGGGGTTTGTGTTCACCTGGTTGTTTCTCCACGCGTTCACGTTGGTAGAATCTATACGGAAGACGCACATGCCAGTGGCAGGAATGTAGCGGTCCCACTTGGTACGCTGTCGGTTCTCAAGCAGGAAATACTCCTTGCTGACAGGCGTGTTGATGCGATAGCCCGTGTTGCTCAGCTCAAGACTCTCCATCGAGAAGCTGCCCTCTCCGTCGATGGTCTGCGGCGTGGCGAAGCCCATGGCGTAACGCTCATAGAGCGTATAGCCACAAGGCGTGCGACCGTAGTTCAGGTAACTGCCCCCCGCCATGATGTCAAACTCAGCAGGATCGTCGGTCTGCCCGTCCTCCTCGTAATTAGTGTCGTAGAAGTCGGCCAAGCCCAGCACATGGGTGAACTCATGGCAGATGGTGCCAATACCATCCATATAAGGAGACTTCTCAGAACCGTCGAGCTCAGTCGAGCAGGCGCAGCGGCCCAACCGGACGCCGTCTTTATTAATATACTGAGGCTGCCCAAAGGCGCTGTACTGGAACAGCTGCGTAGCGTGCGGCCACAACAGGCGCTCGTCGTTGCCCGTGATGTTCGAGCCACAGCCGGCAAAGAGGAAGTAAATCATATCGACAATACCGTCTTTATCGCCATCGTAGAGACTGAAGTCGACGATGTCGTCGGCCGCGTTGATGACATCCCTCATCAGCTGCATGGAGTTCTTGCCATCCTTTTCAGGGTAATACTGGCTCCGGTTGACCATGACAGGTCCGACAAGGTCGAACTTGGGCTGGAACATGCCGTTGGAGTTGTCGCGATAGTAGTCGTGGACGCTGCCTGTACACTCCACCCACTTGCCATCCTTGTCGGCGTAGCCAGTGTAGTTCTCAGAGTTGACCATCTGCTCCATGATCTCTAAATAGTCATCGCGTTGGAACTCCTTATCGTTGTACTCGACAAGGATGATGAGGCCACGCATCTTTGTAAAGTCGTAGCCAGGGGCTTTTTGGCGTGCACGGGCCTGTGCCTGACGCTCTGCCTCTGCCAAGCGCTCGTCGGACACACGCGATGACATTTGTGGCACCAGATACTTGTTCACGCCATCCAGATAGGCCTTCTCAGAGGCACTGCGGCTTTCGGCATCGTGTGCCACGTGGTTGGTAGGGATCAGCTGTCCGCCACTAAGGGCCGCATAGACATAATAGCCCCGGTGGTCATTGACGACCGAGTAGCCGTCGGTAGTGGTATTAAAATGGAGGTACTCGTCACCATGCAGACGGATGGTGACCGTCGAGCCATCGGGCTGTTGCGCCTTGTAACTGCCTGGCTTTGCGGGCACGGCGAACATGGTGGCGGCGTGAAGCAGCACACCCAGCAACAGGACTGTCAGTTTCTTCATAAGATAGATTTTGGTTATTACGTTCGTATCAGTCTGCAAAGATACGCACTTTTTCTGAGACCCACAAACAATTTAATACTATTTGACTATTTGACGACAAGCGGAGGTGCGGGGGTACGTCTTTTCGTGGGTACGGGGGTACGGGGGTACGGGGGTACGGAGGTGCGAGGATAGACCTTGAGCAAAAAAGAAAACAAGGAAAAACCGGGGTGAGGCTTTTCCTTGTTTTTGATTGCGCATGGGGAGCGGGAGTGGCCGCGTTAACAACGCGGCATACAGGACGGAAGGCGGGGGACGGAAGGCGGGAGCCTTAGGTTGTTAGTGCTTGGGGACACCTACAACCGTCTTCTTGCCCCTGATAATGTGAACGCCCTTGGCGTTCTTATGCATGGGCTGTCCACCCATATTGTAGTGGGTGTCTTCGTCCTGCAGTGCTTTCTGCACCATCTCTATGAGGGTTGTTTCGCTCCAGATGATGTTTACAGTCTGTTCGTCGATGGCTAAGGTGTAGAGTACGAATGCCTTGCCCATAGGAACGACGTAGCCTTTGTCAGCACGGTAGAAGTGAGCCTCCTCCTGGTTTTCGTTCAGCAGGTAAACTTGGTCGTCACCCACGGTGTAGGGAGCGTATGCCGTTCCAACCAGCAGGTTGCCCGGGTTTTCGAGAGCAGTGGCTCTTGCAGCTGCAGGTAGCAAAGGTATGTCGACACGCTCGCCCACAGCACCTTTGAGTATGATGCCTTCTCCAGCAGCAGCACATGTAGTCTCTGACAATATGAAGCTGCCATTATTATAGCTCGTCACATAGTACGCCTGGATGCTGGTATCCGACAGGTCAAGTGCCTCCTTCGAAGCGAAGGTGCAGACACCGTTGTCTGGCAGTATGACAGTGGCACCTGGAATCAGCGCGAAGTCTTTCACTTGGCTGCCTTCTGTGAACCAGATGACTTCCGAAGGACTCCACATATAGCCATCGGCCTCGCAAAGCACTGCGTAGTTCAGTGTGCGGTCGGCGATATCGAGTGTGTATCGGCCTTGGTAGTCAGAGGTTGCGGTGTAGGTCAGGTCGTCGACCGTCAGAGAGATGGTAGCGCCCATGATAGGTGTGCCATCGTTGGCATTTATCACCCGTCCTGTCAGCGTGATGTTAGGCTGAAGTGTAAAGACGGCCTCGACGGTTGTCTCGCCCTTGACGGTGATGGTGATGGTGCCCGACGGAGAACCGTCGGGAACGGGGGCTCCAGAACCGTCGGGAACGGCGGCGCCATTGACTTTCCAGCCTTCGAACAGGTAGCCTACAGCGGGCTTGGCGGTGAGCGTCAGCGTGGTGCCGTAGGGATAGAGGCCCGTTCCGCCACCCTCAACGGTTCCACCCTTCGACTCGTAGTCGATGCTCACGTTGTAGTTGCGCGGCTGGAATACTGCCGTCAGCGTGGCATCACCAGTGGGTGTGTAGGTGAAGATGGCATCGGTGGCGACGGTGGCGCCATCGGCGGTGGTGCCGCCAGAGGTGTATGTGCCAGTGGAGGCCGAATAGCCACTGGCTGCCGACGACGTGCCGGCGGTCTCCATCCAGCGCACGAAGTCGTAGCCAGTCTGTGGCGTGGCTGTCAGCGTGACGGGTTGTTCGTAGTCGAACTGTCCGCTGACAGGCGATACAGTGCCGCCCTCGGCAGGCTGGGCCTTGATGGCGAGGTTCACCTTTCCATCGACAAACTGCACCCAGGTGGCCTGACGACCCACTGCGCCGTTGAAGCCCTCGTGGTCGGTGATGCCGGCGGTTTGCACGGTGAGCACGTAGTAGCCGTTCTGCAGGGTCACCTCGTTCAGGAGCAACTTGAACGTGCTGTCGGTGATGCGCTCAATAGTGATGAGGCTGGCATCCTGGGCCACACCCTGACAGTTCAGGGTGATATCGTCGGCAGTGAAGGTGACAGGATCGATGGCCTTGTTGAAGTTGACGGTCACCTCGGTGAGTTGCTCCATCTGCAGAGTGCCTTCTGCAGGCACACCTTCGATGCTCATTATGGCCAGTTCTACGCTGGGCTTCGGCGAGAAGGTGAGGAGGAAGGTCTCAACACCGGAACCACTGAGCACAGTATTGGGAACGTCGGCCACGAAGTGCAGTCGGTTCTCGTAGCGCCACATTTGTCCGTCGAGCAGGGTGCGGTCGGTCTGCCAGATGTTGTCTACAGGAATCTCCTGGCCGTCGCGCTGTCGGGTGATGCTCACCAGCGTCTGCTTGCCCACCGTCGGGTCGAGCAGGCTGCCGTAGTTCCAGCCGCCATAGTTCGGACGAATGGTGAGCAGATACTCGGTCGCGCTCTGTTTTGTCACGGTGGCATTGGTGGTCACGTGCACATCGTTCTGCGTGGCATCGGTGAAGTAGACCTGGTCGGGCAGGTCGTCGGCATCGAGCACGTCGTTGACGAGGAATGCCCTTCCTGCTGGCTCAGCCATAGCGGGCGTGAAGCCGTGGATGAGCTCGTGGATGGTTACCTCGTCGAGCAGCGAGAGATCCTCGTTGCCGTAACTGGTGACGTGGGTGGCCTCAATGTTGTAGTCGACGAAATGGCCGAGGAGCGTGCTTTGCAGCCACCACTGGGCGTATGCCTGCGAGTGGGCGCCGATGGTGCCGAACTCGGTGGGGATGCTCTGACCCAGTGCCAAGGTTTTCTCCTGCCCGTTGAGTTGCGAACTGACGAACTCGAAGTTGACGAAGAGCCCCTTCTTGTTCTCAATGATCTTGGGCTGGTCGGTGACCATGCGCACGTTGGTGGCATCGCCATAGCCCTTGTTGTTGATGATGACAGCAAACTCGGCGGGCACCATCGGCTCCACGTCGTCGGTCATGGCATCGTCGCCGTAGATGTCACGCTGCATGAAGTAGGTGAGGTCAAGTTCGGGCGACGGTTTCACGGTCAGCTTCACGGGGTAGAGGTCGCGCGTGACCTCAAGTTCTGTGTACGGGTCAATGTATGAGAGCGTGCCGCCGAAGGAGTACTCTGTGTCCACCTCTGGAGCGGCATACTTCGTCGGAATGAAGAGGATGGTGGCCACACCTGTCTCGTTGCCAGCCAGCGTCCAGCCGCTCTCCATGTCGAGGTCGCCCTCGAAGCCCTTCAGGCTTTCGGTGTGCATTTCCATCTCGTGACTGGTCACCACCTGATTGGTGGCGAGGTTGGTCACGTTCAGGCGCAGCTTCATGTCGGTCATGGGGAATTCCTCGTTGCCGTTGAACACTGTGAGCGTACCGCGGAAGGCCTGGCGCGTGAGTGTCATGGTCTGGTTGATCTGCAGGGAGATAGTGGCACAGACAGATTCCGTGCTATTATTCTCAGACAAACGTCTGATGACATCGTTGGTAGCTGTCTCCCACATGTCCTGTAGTGAGATGTAGCCTAAGATTTGTGCTTCCTCGTCGGCCGACATGATGCTATCGGCACACTGGCGGAGAACTTCGGAATGAATCATGTTCTCATGCAAAGCGCCAGTCTTCTCAAAGTCGAGCTTGTTGTTCATGCGCTCCACAAAAGCCTCCATCTGTGCCTCATTGACGGCCATCGGTTTCACATCCTCGAAGTCGACCGTTGCCATCTCACGTCCGGCATTGCTGATTTCACCCATTCTATCTAATACCGCATGCATCTCGCCACTGGTCACGTCGGTTACCCACACCTCGTCACCGAAGAACTCTTCCATATAGTCTATGATAGCTTTCATAGCTTTATAAGCAGTAATCACTACCCGCTGGTATTCTACCAAATACGACGGCAGTATCATTGCAGGTGCTCTTCTTCGCGACTTACCACCCAGTACATTCTTGGCACAGTCCATCATAGCCTCCTCAAGATTACGTTTACATACATAGAGCCCATAGGCCGTTCCCACTTCAGGAACACAACTGATGATACCATCCATACAGTTGCGGAGGTCTTTGAGTGTGGCGTCTTCGAAAGCCAGTGGCATACACCCTGATGCCACACCATACACACAGCCTACGACGGGCACATTGCCTAACACACAGTCGCGGATGGTATTCGAGATAACACTAATACAATAATTACAGTCATCACTGATCTGTATCTGATTACCATTGGAAGCAGCCTCGTAGGATGAACCGCCGCCAGCACCGTTGGGCATGCCGGTACCCAGACCGCCGCTACCACCGCTACCGCCTAAGGTGGCATTAACGGGACATACCCTGAAGTTGATGCTATGCGGATTGTAGTGCATCTTGTTATCAGTACCGCAGTCCCAGGTATAAAGCGTCAGACACACATTGGCACAGCCGCTGTCGTCAAGCTCATAACTCCTTCTGGCACCAGATGGCTCATTGCCCATCTTCGTCACCTTGACAGGAACGATGAGGCTCTGCTGCGGAGCGAGGTCGATACCTTCGCAGGGCACAAGACACTCCCAGTGGTAGCCACCCAGATACTCTTTGTCAAAGGTGAACGAGGTCTCCTTGGCGGTGATCAGACCTTTGTTCGTGAGAATAGCATAGAAGACGAGGCTTTCGCCCACGCCCAGCGAGTCGGCTGCTATGCGGTCGGGCACGATGGTCTCCACTACGGGCATCGGCACTCGGGTCTCATACTGTACGGTGGTCACAATCTGATATTCGTCCTCCACCTCAGTCTCTACCACATCCCAACTGATGCTTACAGCCTCATAGCTCAGGTTCACAACCTTGGTAGTTGTGGTGCCTGGATCAACCAGGATGTTATTCTTGTACGAGTCGTGCTTGTCGGCAGTGACATTCAACTGATAGTAGCCTTCGGGCAGTTCCATACTCCACAGGCCGTCGCTGTCTGTCACGCCCTGTGCCACAAGAGCACCTGTGACAGCGTTACGCAATACGACCTCAGCCCCGCTGACGTGAGGCGCCTCGTCGGTGTAGTAAGTATATTCGTCGCACACGTCGACCACCAGCGTTCCCTTAGCATCGCTGACGGGAGTGATGCTGAAGTTGATGTAGGTTCCGTTACCATTCTCACAGTTGATGCCGATACGCCCAGTGACGGGCACATTCAACTGCATGTCGGCAGTGGGTGTCAGGCGGAGCACCACAGTGGCGGTGTCGTTCTGAGCCAGGCCCGGCATGGTCTGTCCGGTAAGGGTCTTCATCCAGTCAGGCAGGGCCAGCGTCACTTTGCCGGTGTTGCCCTTACCCGTATTGGTGACGATAAAGCTAATGTCGCGGCCCTCGTCCTTCAGCATCGTGGTGATGAGCTGGTGGGAAGCCACCTCGAGGTTACCCTTCTTTGCGCGCCCGTAATAATATAAGGTAATGTCGAGGCTGACACCTTCGGCAGAGGTGACGCGAACAACGACGTTCTCCCACTTGTTGCCAATGGTGGCCTCAGAGCCCAGCAAATGGAAACCGAGGTCAACGGTTGCTTTGCCTGCGATGGTCTCAGGAACGGTCAGCTGCACATCGAGGTTCTCAGGGCCTTCAACCACCTCGGCCTTCACGCCGCTCAGGGGCAGTTTGCCGGGATTGAGCAGGGCAACGGTGTTCTGATAGAGATCACCCACGGGCACGTCGCACTTGATGTATTCCGTAGTGGCGCGACGCAGGCCATAGACATCGATACCGGCCATCTCGTCCTTCTTCTTGTCGCCAGGGTAACACACGCCAATGGCGAAATGGCCGGCCTGCATGGCGAAGGGCGTCCACGTCAGGGTGAAGTTACCGTCTGCGTCGGTCTCCACTTCCTCGGTGGTACGGGCTCCGTCGTTCACAAAGTAGACCTCTGCCTTTATGCCCGCCACGGCCGAAGCGCCATCGACCACTTGAATCTGGCCCGTGATAACGACTGGCTCGCTCTGGGTATAGACACTCTTGTCGGTCTGTACAGTAGCCACAAAGGGCGACAAGACATTGACGGTCACTTCAGCCGACGTGTTGTTGGTGTATTGCAGCTCGGTGACGGTGCGCTCTTCATTGACGGTGGCGTAATAGACTTGGCCGCCTACCTCGTCAGGCAGAGCGACACGGCGCGACAGCGTCAGGCTGTCGTCAACAGCGATGGCGGCTTGTGTGTGTAGTGTGGCCACAGCCTCCTTCACGCCCTTGCGATACAGCTTCACTACCGTCTGTTCAGGCAACGGGGCTGCCCCCTCGTTCACCACCTTTATATATATAGTGGTAATACCGTTGACAAAAGCCTCTTGTGGGTCGGCACTGATTTCAGCGATGCGGGCATCAGGCAACGTCTGGTCTGTGATTAACACGAAGCAGGTGCCTGAGCTGTAACCTTCGAGCGATACGGTGAAGACTACGGTACGCGAGTCGCCCGTCACGTCGTTCTTCTTCGACTGTACCTCTACCTGTACCGACTGCTGTCCGGCAGGTATGACGACCTGATGCTCATAGACCAGTCCCTCGTCGTAGTCGCTACTCAGGTTGACGGTCAAGGGTTGGCTCATGTCGTCGGTTGTGTTACGGCTGACGGTGAGGGTGGTGGTGCCACCCTCCTTAACCGTGCTGGCCGATGAGTTGACTGTGAGTGCTGCACCATCATTGTCGAGCACGGTGAGCGGTGCCGTCACCGACCCTGCGGCCTCTCCGGCTGCGGAGCAATTGCATGACGACACCCAGATAGCGGCTGTGATGTTGTAGGTGCGGTCGCCCTCTTTCAGTTGATTGTCAACAGGACCGAGGTTGAAGTAGATGGACTCCGTTCCGGCAGGCATCTCCAGACTCTTATTACCGTAGTAGAGCCCACCATCGGCATCGTCGCTGATGCGAATGGTAATCTTGTTGTCCACCTTGCCTGTACGTGTCAGCACAGCGGCGACGGCGGTGGGACCAGCCGCCTCGCTAATCTGCGAGGGTGTCAGCGCCAAGGTGAGCACTGGCATGTCGTTATCCTGCAGGATGACGATCGCCTCGCCCTTATTGTAACCTTTGGCCACAGCTGTGAACTTGTTCGACAGTTCCAAGTTAGGAACATCGTTATCCAGGCATCGCACGTTGACTGTGACAGCGGTCTGCCCGGCAGGAATGGTGACTGTTGGAGGGAACTCGAATCGCGTCTTGTCTTCGCTGGTGAGTGAGACCTCAATGGGTGAACCGTCGATAGCCGGACGGCCAGCGCTAACCGTGAGCTGGAAAGTCTCGCCTTCGGTGAGCAATGTCTTCGATGGTGTGAGTGTCAGGTCGGGCTGCTCGTCGTCGACGATGATGAGACGTGCGGTGACAGGCTCGTAGCCGTCGCCACTGACAGTGATGTCGATGATGCTGTCGTTGTCGAGCACATCGTTGTTGCCGACAGTGGCGTAGATGACGGCTCCCGACTGTCCGGCGGGAATGTTTACACGCTCAGGGAGCGGCAGACGAGGGTCTGATTGTTGCGTTGACAACGCAACATACTGGACGAGGAAGCTGTAGGCGTTGTTCCAACGGCCGCTGCGGCTCAGCTTGAGCTGTATGCGCTGGTTACTGCCTTCGTTCACCCGCGCACGCGACAATTCGAGAACGAGTTGCTTCGTGATGCTGATGTTTGAACTGAGGACGGTGTTGTTATCCTCGTCTGAGGGATGCTCGCCGGCATTTTCGTAGGGGATGACCTGCACCTCCACGCGGGCAGCACCGTCGATCCCCAGCAGTGCTGGCAGTGTGACGGTGGCTTGGCGGCTCACCTCCGAGCCGTTGTTGAGGGTGCCGTCAAAATAGGTAGTGGTGAGCACCTTGCGTGAGGTGCCGCTGAGGCTGACGAGCGTTATCTGCTCGGACCATCCGGCAGCAGTAGGCAGTTCTCCAATGTTACGCACCTGCCATGCTATGTCCATTGTGTCGCCGGGGCCGACGGCCGATTGGTTGACGCTGACATTGGCTACGGTGAGGTCAGGACGGGGAATCTCCTCGATGACGACAGCACCACTGACGGGGTCGTCGGCCACGTTCTGCTGAGACTGGCCGCCCATGACGACTCTCGACAGTGAGACGGGCAGTATGGTGGTGTTGGGCAGGTCGGCAGCCAAGTCAAACTGCATGGTGAGCAGTTCGCCCTTGTTGTCGACGAGCAGTGAGTTGTCGCTGCTATAGACCACTATGCGATAGTTGTGATAGAGCAGTGACTCGTAGCCCGAGGGCTTAATGATGTTGCCCCACGATGTGCCGGTGTCGCGCACCGTTACCTCATGGTTGGTGGTTCGCGACCGTGACAGTTCGATGGCTACCTGTCCGGTGGTATCGGTCTTCAACGCGTATGGCACGCTGATGTCGAACTGCACACCAGCAATGTCGCTCTGGTTCTCCAGGACAACGGGCAGTGTGACAGTTTTGCCTGCAGGGTAGCGCAGGGTGTCTACGCGCAGTACGTTCTGCGCGCTGAGGGCTGCAATGATATTGCAGCATACGAGACAAAGGATGAATCTTAGGTATCTCATATTCGTGATGCTTTTATTTCTTTACTTTGAACTGTTTGCCGTTAACCTGTATGATATAGACACCTGCGGGCAGGTTGTCCCACTGTGCTGAGAGTGGGCGTCCATTGAGGTCAAAGTATTTGCAGTTTGACAATTTGCTGTTTACGATTAGTTCGTCAATGGCTGTTGGCGCATTGCTGATGGCTACGCCGAGTCGGCAGGCTTGCGGGTCGGTAATGCGGATGCTGCCGACAGTGGCTCCGGCGGGCAGGTCGCTCAGCAGTTGGTGCCGGCCAGGAGCGAGTGTTCGGCCTGCAGGCGAGTAGATGATGAGTCGCACGCCACCGGCTACGTTGCGCTTGGCTACCGAGAAGCGGCCTTCGATGTCGGCAGCCAGATGCAACTGGGCAGAGGTGGCACCGCTGACGAAGAGCTGTATGGCGGCCACCTCATCGTTGTTTGCCAGGACGACAGCACTGTCGTCACAGAAGAGCGTATTGTCATTTCCCACTGTAAAATCGCTGGCCGTAGCGGCACGAGCCGGTGCAGGCTCTTCGTAGGCGAGGATTAGGTCCACGGTACCTATCATGTCGAGCACGTTGATAGCGCCATCGACATTGGTGTCGGCACAGGTGAAGTTGAACATCTGTCCATTGGCTTTCTTGTCGTAGAGGGTGTAGTAGATGACGCTCTGCAGGTCGCCGACGTCGACGGTCTGGTCGGCATTCACATCGCCGTCCTGCCAGTCGAAGCGCAGCAGATAGGTGATGGGGCTCCACCACGGCATGGTATGGGTATAGGTCAGCACCTGTCCCTTAGGAGCCTGGAGCACGTAGTTGTTGTTGCCAGAGGGCAAGGTCCAGAGCCCGTCGTTGTCTTTCACCAGTTCGGTGCTTGAAGAACTCAGATCGCCCCATTTGTTCTTATAAATACGACTCATCGATGAGAAGTTGAGTGCGTAGTCACCGGCCTCGTGACGGTAGAGGTGGAACGTGGAGCTGGGGATGTCGGCGGGAATGCCTAGTGTGATGTCGACGATGATGGTGTCGGCTTCTTGGGGCAGGTCCAACTCATGTGTCTCCCAGTCAATGAACTGGTAACCGCGCGAGAAGTTCCCATTTGGCAGCACGGCATTGCTGAAGGGTTGCGATATCTCTGTCAACCAGTTGAAGCTCACGTTGAGGCTGGTGAGTTGTGGCAGTCGTGAGGCTAGCGGGTAGAGGTCACCGGTGAAGTGGTTGCCCTCCAAGTTTAGCTCGGTGAGTGGGGCTATATCCTCATCGGGGAATCCGTTGAGTGCGCGGCCCAAGTCGCCGCTGATGCGGTTGTGGCTAAGGTTCAGCTTCTTCAGTTGTGAGAGCACAAAGATGGAGTCGGGCAGCACGCCTGCCAGTCCCTGCTCCCTGAGGTCGATGGCAGTGATGTAGTCGCCTTCGGTGGTCACTCCGGCCCACTTGCCCATGGCGCGGTGGTCGTTGGTCAGGTCCCAGGGCTGCTTCCAGTTGGCACCGTCGAGGTTGCGGTAGAGTTGCTGCATGACGGCATAGTCAACCGGGTTGAGCACGTCGCCTGTGAAGAAGGTGCGAATCTCCATGAATTCCTTCCAGTAGTCGGCGTTGCGGTAGAGCGAGTCCTGGCCCTCGGGCACCTCAAGCACGCAGCGTTTGCGGTAAGTGGCGCTGTAGTAGCTCATGGCAGGCGGTGTGCCGGCATAGATGCGCAGCAACTTCAGCGAGTCGCAGCCGTCGAAATAATTGAACGCGCTGTTCGAGAGGTAGTCCATGTTGTGGCCCAGCGAGGCGGAGCGCAATTGCTTGCAATTGTAAGCCACATAGTCGCCCACGGTCTTCACACCGTCGGGAATGGTGAGCGACTGCAACTGCGAGTTGTAGAAAGCATTGCCCTCTATCTTCTGCAGTGAGTCGGGCAGGTCGATGGCGGTCAGTCCACTGTTCCGGAAGGCTTGATAACCTATCTCCTTCAGGTTTTCAGGCAGTGCGATGGTCTGCAGGGCTTTGGTGCCATTGAAAGTGTTATTAGGTATGCGTATGAGGTCGGCGGGCAGGTTGACGGTGGCCAGCTGCTCACAGTTGTAGAAGATGCTGGTACTCAGCGTAGTGATGCCTTCGGGCAGGGTGATGGCCGTGATGCCACTGCCCTCAAAGGCATTGTTTTCGAGCGTCTTCAGCCCTGAGGAGAGCGTCAGTGCGCCGGTCATTGCCTTGGTGCCCGAGAAGGCTTCGTAGCCAATCTTTGTCAACGACGTGGGCAGACTGCTGAGTTGCAGATGCTCGTCTTGGCAGAAGGCCCGATACTGTATCTCGGTAATTTGGTCGTTCAGGTCGATGGTGGTTAGCAACGGGCAGTAGCCGAAGGCTCCGGGACCGAGGATGCGGATACCGTCGTGCATGGTGACGGTGGTGAGAAGCGGGCACTGACAGCAGTAGTCCTCGGGCAGGTTGATGAGACCCTTCGGCACGTTGACGCTCCTGAGTTGCTTGCAATTCTGGAATAGACTGTGCCCCACGGTTGTGATGGCATCGGAGAGGATGACGTCGGTGAGTCCCGTGTTAAAGAATGCCTCATATTCTATGGTGGTGAGCGACGGCTGGTCGAGACCGTTGATGACAGCCAGCTTCGGGCATCCATAGAACGCGCTGTGGCCTATCTTCGTAGTGCCGTCGGCCAGGGTGACGCTCTCCAGTGCGTCGCAGTTGGCTAATATACTATAGGACACCTCCTTTACTCCGGCAGGGAAGGTGAACGTGGTGAGTGAGTCGCAGTTGTTGAACGCCTGATAGCCTATCGATGTGACGGTGGAGGGTATGTCGCTGAACTTGGCTATAGTGCATCTGTTGAAAGCATTGTAGTCGATGGTCTCCAAGCCCTCATTGAACGTGAAGCTGGGTACCTGCTGGCAGTAGTAGAACGCCTGGTAGCCTATGGTCTTGCAGGTGGAGGGTATTACTATTGGTGTGGTCAGTTTGTCGGCATAGTAGAAGGCGTTGATGCCGATGCTCTCCACCTGGGCTGGTATGCCACTGATGGTCTGCAGGTTGCGGCACTCACTGAAGGCGGCTCGACCAATGGATGTTATGCCGTCGTGCAGGGTGACGGTGCGCAGCGAGTCGCAACTGTAGTAAATATCGCGCTCCAGAATGGTGACGCCCGTGGGTATGGTGACCTCTCTGACGGCCGTTTCGTAGAAAGCATACTCGCCGAGGGTGGTCAGTGTAGAGGGCAGGTTGGCCTCCGAGAGTTTCCCATCATTTTCAAAGGCATTATTGCCGATGGCGAGCAACCCATTGGGGAGGACAGCCTCTACAAGCAACCTACATTCCGACACGGCATAGTTGTTAATAGCCTTCGTGCCCTGTGGCAGTACGAGGCGGCGCAACATGGGCATGTTGTAGAACATGCGTTCGCCAATGGTGTCGTTCTGCGTGGCCCATGTCTGTGAGCCGTTGGTAGTGGCGGTGCCGTTGTTGCTGACGCTCCAACGGTGATACTTGTCGCCGCCTGCCACGATGGATGCCTGGCCGAGGTCAAGCACCTGCAGGCAAGGCATGGAACTGTGGAGGAGCTCGATGTCTGTGCCATTCAACGGGCCGCTGACGGTGAGCCGTTCCAGATAGGCAAGATTGACTCCAGCTGCCTCCACCTTCGTCTGCAGCTGACTGCCGGCAGTGGTGGTGACAGCGGCTTCGGTCACGCTGCCATAGGCCATGATGCGGTAGTTCTTGGTGAAGTCATTGGTCTGGTAGGTGTCCACCAAGTCGGGATGCACCACAAAGATGACGTTGCTTGCCACGCTGGGATTGCGCAGGAACGGGTAGTTCACGCCTGGCAGCACTATCCGCTTCAGGACAGGGAGATTGTAAAACACGTAGTAGTCGTTGGCGATGGTTTCTAAAGCGTCGCCGAAGGTAATAGAGGTAATAGTGGGCTTGTTGTAAAAAGCGCCATTGCCCACGGCTTTCACCACATGGCTGTTGCCATCGCCGTCGGTCACGCTGTTTGCAACAACGACATCGGTAGCTACAAGGCTGACAACACCCGCCAGAGTGGCAGGACCGTCGCTGCTGTCGTAGGTGTAACGCAGCTCGTTGCCGCCGGCATCGGCAACTACCACCTCGTCGGCCAGAGCCCAAAGGGGCATCGACAGACAAGTCAACAGCAGCAGTAAGCCGTGGCTGAATCGGAAGGAAACATTGTTTTTTCTCATAATAAAAGCCTATTTTATTGGTTATAGTAGTCGAATAATGTGCAAAAATAAGCAAAAAAAGACAAATCGACGGTGTCTTTTCACCGCTTTTTGACGAAGTGTGGGTTGGGAGTGACGAAGCGCCCATTTTTCTGGACGAAGCAAAAAAAAGAGTAGTGAGTGCCAAAATGATTTGGACGGATGGAAAAAAAGCTGTATTTTTGCAGCAAACATTTCCAATGAAGCGATTATGAGAGTAAAGGTGATAATGACGCTGCTATGGTGGTTGGCTGCTGCTTCGGCACTGGCCCTTGAACCGTTGACGAGCGAACAGAGCTTCCGGCGGTTCACTACCCAGGACGGTCTGCCACAAATGCAGACCGAACGTGTGTGGCAAGATGCGCGCGGGTATATATATATTGGTACGCTGTCGGGCTTTGCCCGCTATGACGGACACACCATCACCCCACTGCTCAGAGGGCGGCGCAACAACATTGTGGCCTTTGCCGAGACTGCCGACGGTGTGTGGGCCATGGGCTTTCGCAGAAAATGGAAAGTGGCGGGCGACCATGTGGAGATGAACCAGATTGACCCCTCGAGGCAGTGGCTGCTGAACAACCTGAACGCCATGGACTTACCCAGCGGGTATATGCTGCTGGAGGACGAGCGCGAGGCCAACCGCAGGCTCTGCCTGCTAAACAATGATGCCACGGCGGCCGACATTGTCGTGGCCGACACACTCCTCGACATGATGACACTAGACAGGAAGATGTTTGTCGATGCCACTGGCATATATATTCCAACGGGGCAGGGGCTGTTTGTCATAGACCTGCATAAGGGAGGAAAGACTTTCGCAGTAGACCGCTGCCACGACGAGGATGTCATGTCGCTGTGCCGGTGTGGCAATAGGCTGTATGCCCTGGCTGCCGATGGCATATACACAGTCGACACGGTAGGCAGGCGTACACTGCCGCTGTTCGAATACGATGGTTTCAAACCCGACTACGGGCTGAAAGCCTGTGCAACGACCGACGGACAGATGCTCATTGCCGATGCACACGCCGTTTACCGCTTCGACGGCAATGGCATTGAGAAGATAGCTGGCGGCTTCAACCTCATCAGGGATATGCTGGTAGACCGTTGGAACCGCCTATGGGTGGCAACCTACGAAGGGCTATACTGCTTCTTCAACCGGCGGTTCGTCAACCACTGTCTGGCCGATGGTGACGACATACCGAGGGTGATAGCGATGATGCCAGACGAAACGCTCGTTATGGGAACACTCAACGGCAAGCTAATAGTAGGAAGCGAGGTGGTCAGCGACCAGCCAGACAACTACTTCGTGCCCAGCAGTACTGTGATAGACAGTTGCGTGTTCATGGCCTGTCATGACGATGTGGCACGCGTGGGTCCCGACAGAAAGCTGACGTGGCTCCACCTACCCTACGAACGCTACCAGTTTGTGACACAGCACGAAGGACGACTCATACTGGGAACAAGGCAGGTGGTAGTGGCATACGATCCAAAGACACAACTCACCGACACACTGACGACAGAGATACCACACCCCTGGTGCGCCGCCAGCGATGCCGATGGCAACCTGTGGGTGGGGAGTTCCTACGGCCTGTTCTGTCTCGAAAAAACGGCCAATGGCTTCAATAGCAGCCCCACCACTGCCGACGGCATGGACATGCCAACAGCATCCACGGCACTGAGACCCACCGTTACCGCCATGGCAAGAACGCCGCAGGGCGACATATTCTTCGCCTGTGAAGACTCGCTCTTCCTGCTCCACAAAGGAAAGGCAGTGCCACTCAACGGCAGGCTGCCGCAGCTGTGCGGACACGAGATACGCTCGCTGCATGTGTCGGAACGCGGGGCACTGGTCATCGCCGTCATCGACGGACTGATGGTCGCACGACTCGACAATGAAGGCGGCATCTGCTACGACGACGTGGTGTTCATGGACCAAAACGATGGCTTCAGCCTCCTTGAGCCACAGCAGTCAGCAATGGCGGAGGGCGCCGACGGCACGGTGTGGCTGGCAGGACTGGAGAGCGCAACATCGTTCCGCCCCATGGAGTTGCTGGCCGACAGGCTGACTGACACGTTCGTCTCGCCGCCCATGAAATGGTGGCAGCACTGGTGGGCAATAGCACTGTTGGCACTGTTGGCGCTGGCTGTGCTGGTCATGCTGACATGGTTCATAGTGCAGAAGCGCAACCGCTACATGATGAAGAAACTGGCACGAGAGAAAAAGCTGAAAGAATTGCAAGTCAGTGCCATACGTCTGAAAACAATACCTCATTTCCACTCTAACGTCCTTGCCGGCATAGAGTATTTTCTCATGAACGACCAGACGTCGGAGGCCACACACTACCTGAAGCTTTATAGTGACTTCACCAACCAGACGCTGGCCGACATAGACCGCCCGGCACGCTCAGTGGAGGAGGAACTGGAGTACACACGCAAATATCTGGAGCTGGAACAGCTGCGCTATGGAGAGCGGCTGCGATACGCCTTCAGCATCGACAGCAATGTGGACACGCATGCCATGGTGCCAACCATGCTGCTGCACACATACTGCCAGAACGCAGTGAAGCACGGGATAGGCAACAAAGCGGAAGGCGGCGACATCGACATTGCAGTAAAACACAGCGAGGGATGCACCATTGTCAGCGTGAAGGACAATGGCGTGGGGCGCCAGACAGCGGCGGCACTGAACACCAATTCGAGCAAGAAGGGACTGGAAATACTATTGGAGCAGATAGCACTGTACAACCAGACAAACAGAAGGCACATCGTGCAGACGGTAGATGACCTGAAGGACGAACAGGGGCGGCCGGCCGGCACGCGCTTCGTCATGTCCATACCCGACGACTATGAGTTTGTATAACAAAAAAAAACAATATGAAGACATTGAGAGCCATCGTCGTGGAGGACGAACGCCTGCCACGGCTCACACTGCTAAAGAAACTGGAGGCACACCGACCGCAGGTGGAGGTGGTCGACAGTTGCGAGGACTACGATCAGGCCTTGCAGAGCATACTACGCCACAAGCCCGACCTGCTGCTGCTCGACATACAGCTGCAAGGGCGCGACGCACTGCAACTGCTGGCTGAGGTGAGCCGCACGCAGCCACTGCCCATGATCATCTTCACCACTGCATACAACGAGCGCCGCTATCTGATGGAGGCCATAAAGTTTCAGGCGGTGGACTACCTGCTGAAGCCCATCGACGTGGGAGAGCTCGCGGTAGCAATAGCAAAGGCAGTGGAACAGTACGAAGCTAACAGACCAGTGATGGACACGGCAGGGCTACTCTCGTTCAAAAACGTCAACGGCCGACTGTTCCTGAAAGCTGAGAACATCGCCTTTGCCCGAGCTGACGGCAACTATGCCATACTGACCACATTCGACGGAGAGGAGATGGTCATGGAGAGCCTCGCAGCACTCGAACGAACACTAAGCGGCACCTTCATAAGGATTGATCGCAGCACGATTGTCAACATGCAATTGGTCTACAAACTGAACACCAAGCGGCGGATGTGCATCTTCCGCTCGCACGACGGTACAATAGTGCAGCTCGACCTCTCGAAGAAGGGCATTGAGGTAATGCTCGAACAATTGTAAACCCTCCCAGAGGTTCCCCCCTTCCCTCCGAGCCGCCGTTCCCTCCGTTTTTCCGTCGCTCCCCCTTCCTCCGAGCCGCCGTTCCCGACGGTTTTCCGTCGGGCCCACCTTTCCCTCCGATGGAATCGACCCTTCCCTCCGAGGGAACCGACACTTCCCTCCGAGGGAACTCCCACTCCTCTCCGAGAGGACTCGGCACTAAAAGCGGCCGCTTGTCTGTCATGACAAACGGCCGCTATTCATAATGCCACGGTGTTATTTTGCGCTGACACGCCTCGACAGCTAACGAGGCGGTCAGACGTCAAATAAGACTGATCACTTAACGATGACCTTCTTACCATTCTTCACAACGATACCCTTGGCCTTCGTCACCTTCTGACCGGCGAGGTTGAAGATACCGTTCTGAACCTTGGTGTTATTCACCTTGGGGCTGGCAATGCCTAACAGGTCATAGTCAACCTCACCCTGGATAACGATGATGGGATCAGCTGAGGTCTTTCCACGGCCCATGATGTGAATCACTGCAAAGCGGCCATCAACGCCCTCCGGCAGCGGGTCGCAGGTAACAGTGACATAGTTGACGCTTAAGTCTGCATAGTCGGAGTCATCGACATTCAGCATGCTAATCCAATCGGGCAGGTCCTCGGCGTTGAAGTAGAACTCCTCGCCCTCAGAGCCAAACCAAGGCTGAGCCGTGTAGACATAGACACCAGCCAGGAATGAGCCGTCACCACAGTCGACGCCCTGCTGAGTACCGTCGTTGGAGACAACCAGGTAGTTGGCATTGGTGATTGCCACCTCGTCGCCATTGTCGTCCTCATAGCTAAGGTCGGTAGCAACAATCACATTGTCGAACATGCAAGTGAACGTCAGAGGCAGTGCGCAGTCTTCATATTGGAAAGAACCATACTGCTGACCCTCTTCCATGTCAGGGAAATACATAGCAAATAAACCAGTCTCAACATCGGCATCCTCAGGATTGATAACGTTGCTCATCATACCAAACTCTACGCCTTCCTGAGCGATGCCCTCAATCTGAACGTAGAATGCGTTTTCGATCACAACGGGCACCTGCAGCTCATATCCGAATTCATCGACTTCTTTCTGTGCGAAAGTGAGACGGTAGGTCTCGTATTCGCCCGTCAGCTTAGCATAGCTTGACGTACCGGCCATATCGGCACCCAGGTCAACGATGTCGGCGTTAGTGGCTGTCATGACAGCAATCTCTGCATCGGTTTCTTTATCAAAAATAGTAAGCGTGAGCTCCACACCGTCGGCCAGAGGCTTCTTGGTCTGCGACATAATGTTCATAAAGATGTCCTCCACATAAAGGGGAGAGATGGGCTTCGGGTAGTATTGAACGAAGCCGATGCATGTACCCACGCCGTAAGCCTCAGTGGTGAGCGTTCCCGAGCCGTAGAGGTAGCCATTGTCCATCGAGCCCCATCCGTAGGCGCTCTGGTGGTCGTCAAGGAATCCGAGAGTGGCAACAGAGTCGGTCTGTATCATGGTTTTATAGTCGTCTGACTCAGCCCAGTAATAGTTAGAAGCCTTGGCAATAGCAAAGGTGTCGGTCTGCTCGGCATTTAAAAGGAAGGGCACGTAGCTGTAGTAGCCGGGCTCAAGCTGACCGGTGTAGCTGAAGTCCTCGTTACGGTAGTTATTGACATCCACATACAAGCCCGTGCTGGGGTTGAGGAATTGCCATACCGTACTTTCAGCATTAGTAGAAAGGTTATTAAATGTGTACTCCTCCCAAGGAGCCACAATGACGCACGACGAACCGTAGCCACGGAGGTCCTTGTCCCAGTGACGATAGAGTGAACCTGCAGGCTTAGCATAAAGCAGAACATTTTCATCAGCCTTGCGAGAAACCTTGCGGACGCCTTTTTCACCAACCAGCTGAGCCTGGGGAGCCTTGCGATCAGGAACAAGCGTAGAGCGTTCAGCCTTCACCTGAGGTAGGCTGGGCATTTGCTGCGCATAGGCAGCTGACACCATAAGGCTCAGAGCCAATAGTAGAGTCTTTTTCATAACTTTTTTCGTTTTGTTGTTGTTTTAAAAAATGATATTAATTAGTTGAGTATGAAACAGCAAACCACGTGTCGGCGTCGTCGTTCTTGGTGAAGCGCAACGTTGACAGGTTAAAGGCCGACTTGCCGGGTGTGACATTCCACGTGCCGGCGAGCATGTTGAAATACTCGGCGAGTGAGGGCACCTGGTCGGTGCGCCCCTGGGTGCTCGAATCAAAGACAGGCTGACTCAGCGTCACACTTTGCTTGTCGTAGGTCATCTTGTAGGCAGCAGTAAGCTGACCCGATACGTAGGTGGTGCCTCGACGCACGCGGTAGATGACGTTGTAGCTGACAGAATCGGCCGATGACGTCGAATTGAACTGCGTGTTGGAAAGGGTGAAACTAAGTGCCTTAGAAAGGTCGGTGCGCATGTTGGTAAAGAGTGTGGTCAGCTTTTCTGACTTCTCAGTGGCAGTAGTCAAGTTGAACTTCTGTCCTTTCTGCAGTGCCTGATAGAAGAACCATCCCGGCGGGAAGCCTGTGATGCGGAAAGCGGGATTGTCGGTTCCGACAAATTCGTCGCTCTCAGGCACGTAGCGGAGCTCCTGCAGCGAGCCTTCCATATCGTCACGCTTGAATTCATCACGGAAGCGCAGATAGTAGTCGTTGCCACGCTTTGTGATGAGGAAGGGGTTGAAGCTCTCATTGGCAATGGCATCGCCATCGTATGGATAGATGTTGGGCAGACCGTCGTTGCTGCCGTCCATGCGGTAAACGCTGTCACCAAAGAAGACAAGGTTGCTAATAAGCTCGTTCTCCGGGAATATCTCGTTGTGGAAGCCTTTCACATCGGCCATATAGTCGGCGTAGACAATGCCCTCCTCGATGGGAGTAAGCAGATTGTAGGTACCACGCTTCTTGCCCTTGAGCATCATGTAGCTGGCATCATCGGGAGCATCGACGACAATGAACTCGTAGTCGCCTCCAAAGCCTGTTCCGGTCTCACGGAAGTCAGGATCGGAGAAGTAGTGCATAATATCGTTGTAGCTATTGAACGACAGCACGGGACCGTTGTCGGTGATGACCTCCCAGAAGGACGTCGCCTCGCGGTACTCATTGCGGTAGTGGGACACCCATTCCTGCGAGGAACTCTGTGCATCGCCTACACGCTCATAACGCCAGTAAGGCCAGTCGTAGCCCGACACGTTGACGGTAAAGTCCTTGTTGAAGCGCGTCAGCAGCAGATAGCCCTTGCCATTGGGTGCGGAATCGTCGTAAGTGGGGTAGTACTGCATGGCCCATCCGTTTGGCTGGGCAGTCAGTCGTGCCGAGTAGAGCTCGCTGGCAGCGTTCAGACGCTCTGCAGCCGAGTCGGTGAAGAGGTCGTCTTCCTCGCCAGAGCAGCCGTTGAAGGCCAGTGCCACGGCGAATATCATTGATGCGGATATTATCTTTTTCATAATCATGGTATGCTGTCGTTATTTGTTCTTAAGTGCTTCTTCGTAGAGTTTCTTGTAGCCCTCAATCTCCTCGTTCAGGTACTCGATAAGGGTCTTTGAGGGATTGTTCTCGTATGGCTGCGTGAGGCGGTTGACATAGTTACCAGCGGCATCGCGTACGAAATTGCCAGAAGCGTCGGTCATGTACTGGCGCGACTGCACCTCCTTGCGAAGCTCGTCAAGATCGATGTCCCAGTTGGTCTTAAGCCACTGGCGCACCATGTCAAGCTTGGTGAGGATGACCTCACTGCCGTCGACGTTATCCCAGTGTTCAGTGTCCATGATGCAGTTGCCAAGAGAGTCGGTCTGAGCGTAGCCGTCAGCATCGCGCTTGATAATCTTGCGCGCAAGCTTGTACTCCAGGCTGGAGAGCTGGTGAAGGTAACCCACAGAGTCGCGGTCGTACTTAGACTTCGGAAGGATGCCTGCTGAAAGAAGACTCTGCTCGTCGTAGGCGCCAGGATAGCGGACCTCGAAAGAGTCGAGGGTAAACTCCACATCCTCCCAGTCGCTCTTGGCCGTGCTGAGAATCTGGTCCCAGCGTTCCTGATCCCACGTGACGTAGCACGAGAGCACCTCTACCCAGTCCTCACGGTTGGCTGATGAGCCGTAGGGCGTTACGAATCCCAGTGAGCACTGCACGGAGTCGTGCTTGTCGGCCCATCCGGCAGCATCGTAGAGTGCTGCTGAAATCTGGTCAAAGGCAGTAGGACGCTGGAAGGTCTGGTCGAGAATGTGAGCAAACTCATGGTGCATGGTGTGGAAGAAGAGGTTGTTTAGGCCATAGGTACCCTCAATCTCGTTGACATTGAGCTTGTTGGTCTCCATGAGGGTGATTTTGACGCCACCCTCAGCCACACCAACCGTGCGTGAGCCGTCGTCGTTGTAGGCTGCCGAGCCAATGACGTGGATGATGCGGGGAGCATTCTTCTTCAGGAAGACTTCCTTCTCACCGGCCAGCTTCTTGTAGACATCGAGCCACAGGTACTTGGTAAGCACGGCCAGCTGCACACTCTTGTCGTAGCTTGCGGGCACAAGGTTCTTCTGCATGTCGGCACCAATGTCCTCCATGCGATAGATGAACTTCATGTTGTAAGGCTCGAGCATGTGCTTCTTGATGAAGGTGTCGAGTGGGAAGGTTCCCATTGTGCGATCAAGTGGCTTATCGACATTGGGGAAGATGGTGTCGCCTAAGTCGTCTTCGCTGCACGACATGACGGTGGTGATGCCGAGGAAAGCCACGAAGGCCAGCAACAAGATATTCAGTTTCTTCATATATCGGTTCCTCCTTTCTAATTATTCGTTGTCGTTGTTATCCTCCTGAGGCCAGAACTGGCTGGCAGGAATAGCTGTAGAAGTAGAGACGGAATCGACGGTCTGTGGGCGCGAGGGCTCTAAGCCGGATGCGATGGCATCCTCGGGAACCTCGAGTGCGCGACGCGGGTCGTTCCATGTCATGGTGTAGACTTCGTTGTTGAGTCCGTATTCATGCGAGTACTCCATACCCCAACGCTTCAGGTCGAAGAAGCGCATGCCGGTGAAGTTCAGTTCATAGCGGCGGAAGTAGTTGAGGCAGTTCATCAACGGCGTTGCTGCAGCGGGGATAATGTAGTCGGGACTCATATTGGTCACAAACTTCCAGTCGTCGAAGCAGTTGTAGTTGTTGCCGCGCTTCTTATCGAACCAAGATTCGACAATCTTCATCGTCAGAGGCTGCATACGGTTATTGGCCTTGTAGATGTCGGCAGTCTTCTGCGAGAACTTGGTGATGCTTTCATAGTATGTCTGCAGATCGCTGAATGCCTTTTCATACTGCTCAGTCATAATGTAAGCCTCGGCACGGGTCAGCAGCAGCTCGGCGTAAGTGAACTCACGACGAATGGTGTGAGCGTAACCGATGCCAGCCACCTTGTCGCTATACTGGAACTGCTCGGAAATCCATGCGGGGTAATAGGTGCCGTAGCCATTGCCACCCAGACCCGTCACGAAGATAGAGGGATTAGCAACCCAACCGCTCCAAAGCGGCATGTTGTGGTAGTAGATGGCACGTGCAACGAGCGATCCCTGACCATAGCGATAGCGGCATTTGCGCTGGATGGTGCTATAGGTGTCGAGCAGCATGATGTTGCTGTAGATGTATGGGCTCTGCCAGGCATTGGCGAAGTCGCTCAGCAAAGAGAGGTCGTCGAGCACGGACATGTCGAACATGTGTGCAAGCAGCGTCTCGTTGTTACTGCCCAGCACAGCATCGGCATGCTCAATAACCTTGTTCCACTGACGCAGGAAGAGGTAGACACGAGCGGCAAAGGCGTGGGCGGCATCCTCGTTGAAGTGCCATTTTGGCATCTTGTAGTTCACATTGCTGATGAGGCGCAAGCCTTCCTCCATGTCGGCAACGATATGCTTATAGGTCTCAGTGACGTTGCTACGGTCGTAGTCGTCGTCAACGGTCGTAATGGGCGTTGTGACATAGGGTATGCCAATGTCGCGGCGGCTCAGCTCGTCGTTCTTGTAAGCCTGCGAGAAGCAGTTGACCAAGATGAAGTGGTCGTAGGCACGGATGAGGAGGCCCTCACCACGTGCGGCGTTGTACTTACGGTCGGCAACGAAGCCAGGCTCTGCGGCAAGACGGTCAAGGGTCTGCATACCTTCATTGACCGAGTTAATAGAGGCATAGAAGCTCGTCCAAATAGCGGCGGGCGTGTCGCTCGAAGTCGATGACTTGACCGGCTCGAAACGATACATCTCATCGTCCTGACGACCCGAAGAGCTCAGGTTGTAGTGCGTACCCTCCTGCTTGGACTGCGTGCTAGTAGGCAGGTGAACTGAATTAAGGTCCATCACGTTGTCACTGGACAGCTCGCACACCCATCCGATGTTGGCATCAGGATAGGATGCGGTGAAGAGCTGGATGACGTCGTCGACCGTCTGGATAGTGGTACGCTCATCGGGCTCCTTGTCGAGGAAACTGTCAGTGCAGGAGCAAAGGGCCATCGTTCCCAGCGCTACGGCTACCACCTTATTATATATAAATAACTTCTTCATAATTATGTCGGTTCTGTATTATTTCCTTATCACTTTTCACTTTCAACTTATCAGATACCCAAACGCAACGTGAACGTGAACTGCTTGGAGAGCGGCGTAGCCACACCACCAGAGTTGACGAACTCAGGATCCTGACCATTCAGCTTCTTGTCGGCATAGAGCAGCAGCAGGTTGGTGGCATCGAGTTTCAAGGAAGCGCTGTTGAGACCAATCTTCCTGATGAGCTGGGGATTGAAGTCGTAGGTCAGCGACACGTCCTTCAGTCGGATGAAACCACCGTCAGCCACACGGGCCGTCGAGTAGTTATAGGCATTATAGGCGTAGCCCAGATAGCGGTCGTTGTAGTTCTGGCGTACGGAAGCGATGGCCGGGATATCGGTCACCTTCTCATCGCCAGGCATGACCCAACGGTTCTTGAATTCCTTAGGCATGGCAGCCAGGTCGCTGTAGCTCGACGAGAACACAGGATCGAGGCGCAGCTTGTTGCCGAACGAATAAGTGATGAAGACGTTCAGGCGCCAGTTCTTCCAGCGGAACATGTTGTTCAGACCGCCGGTATAAGTGGGCTCTGACGGGCCCTCATACTTCAGGTGGTCGAGACGCTCATACTCCTGGAAGTAGATGTCGCTGGTGGTGACATTTCCACTCTCGTTGATGACCTGGGGGATACCCTCGTCGTTAAGTCCCATGAACTGGAGCGAGAAGAGGGCGCGGTGAGGATAGCCTTCGCGGGCGTAGCCACTACCTGACACAAGGTCGATGACGCGCGACACCGACATGAGGTTGGTAATCTCGGTGTAGTTGTAGGCAAAGGTCAGGTCAGTGGTCCACTGGAAGTCCTTCGTCATGATGTTCTGCGAAGTGATAGTGGCTTCCACACCATGCGATTTCATCGAAGCGACGTTGGCATACTGTCTTCCGGCGAGCTGTGCATAATAGTAACCCATCAGGTCGAAGTTATCGCGCCAGTAGGCATCGGTGACAATGTTGAGGCGGTTGTTGAAGAAGCCCAGGTCGACACCAACGTTGAACTCGTGCTTCTTCTCATAAGTCAAGTCCTCATTACCATAGCTTGCCTGATAGAGGGCCGTCTCCTGCTGGTCGCCCTGCGGACGCCACATATTAGTGGAACGGAAGATGGCTTGTGCGTTCGAAGCGGCTGTCTGCTCACCGACGAGCGAGTACGACAGACGTGCCGTGGCATGTGAGAACACACCGTTGGTGTTCTCCATCATACGCTTGAAGAACGGTTCTTCGTGTGCATTCCACGAAGCAGAGACGTTCCACGTCGGCAGCCAGCGGCTCTGGCGGCTCTTACCGAGCTGGTTGGAGCCATCATAGCGAGCAGTGAGGTTGGCCGAATAGCGTCCTTTGTAGGAGTAGTTGACATTGGCGAAGTAGGCCAGACGGCGGTTGTAGGAACGCGAGAACGATGTCAGCGGCGTGCCTTCCTCTTTGGCCTGCTTGTAGAAGTCGGGGGTAATAACCTGCAGGCGTGCCTGATTGTAGAGGACGCCGTAGGTCTGATGCTCTGATGCGTCGTAGTCAGCGCGGTTAGCTTCCATACCGGCAAGTGCGCTGAAGATGTGAGCCTCCTCGCCCTTGACGCTCCACACGTGATTATAATTAATGGTGCCACGGAAGTCGAGCTGCTTCACCTCATTGCGGTTCAGAATGTTGATACCTCCTTCGGGCATCACCGAGATGGGCCATTCGCCTGGTTTGTCAGGATCGCTATAGAGGTAGGGGTTGGAGTACATGATATTGGGGTTGTTGACTCCAGCACGATAAGCCTCAGCCATGTTCGACTGATCAAGGATGACGTGTTCACGGTTAGAGCGGTTGATACGATAGCTGCCCAAAGCGTTCAATGAAAGGCCACGCACGGGCTTCCACTCCAACTCTCCCTGGAACTTGGTGTCCATCACATCGATGTCGATATAGTTGTTGTCAAGCTCCGAGAAGATGCTGAAGGGCGCATAGTTACGTGTGTAAATCTGGTCGGGGTCGAGCGTGCGGCTGGTGTTCAGTGCATAGCTGAAGGGGTTGATGTCGAACGAACGGCTGACAGCACCACTCACCACATCGGTCGACTGGTTAAGCGTGCCGGGTGCTTTCTGGTCGCGGTAGCTGGTGTTTGTACGCAGCGTGGCGGTCAGGTTTTTCGACAGATTGTAAGAAGCATTGATATTGGCCGTATAGCGCTGCACCTTCGAGTCCAACGTCCAACCTGGGTCGATCATGGCCGACATCGAAGCGTAGAGAGAGGCGCGGTCGGTACCACTCGACACACTTACAGAGTGGGTCTGCAAGATATTGTTGTTGAAAAGGAGGTCGAACCAGTCGGTATTGCGATACTCGGCTTCACGGAGATAGTCGTTCATGGCCTTCTCGGTGAAAGGCAGGTAGAAGTCACCCGTCTGCTCGTTGTAGGTATTCATCAAGCCATACATCTTTCCGTAGAGACCGGCAGACGAGGCGTTGGCCACCTGCGAGAACTCCAGCCAACCCTTAGCAGCCATCTCCTTATAGATACCCATCTGCTCCTGAGAGTTGGAGATGTTGTAGTTGGAATACGAGGGCTTCAAACGATAGGTGAACTCACCCGTATAGTTAATGCTGCTGTGGCCGGCACGGCCTTTCTTGGTGGTGATGACCACCACACCACTCATAGCGCGCGCGCCATAAATAGAAGTGGCACTACCGTCCTTCAGCACCTGGAACGACTCAATGTCGTCGGCGTTAAGACCGGCAATGGCGTTGGATATCAGCGTCGTGGCATCACCGCTCGACAGGTCGTCGGCATCGAGGTTCACGGCATCCTCCATAATCACACCATCGACCACCCAAAGGGGCGACGATGAGCCATAAATAGAGGTAGCACCACGAACGCGGATCTTAGGTGCCGTACCAAAGGTACTCGACACATTTTGCACAGACACACCGGCGGCACGGCCCTCAAGGGCGCGCGTCACGTCGGCCACACCGTCGAGTTTGGTCTCCTCGGCGTCAATCTTCGTCGTGGCACCCGTAAACAGACGCTTGTCCATCTTCTGGATACCCGTTACCACCACCTCGCCGACAGTATGGGCATCGGCGGTGAGCGTCACCTTCATGCCGTTCTTCGGAGTGATGGTCTGTGTGTTCATACCCACATAGCTAAAGACAAGCTTTTTGCCTGCAGGCACATTGATGGTAAATCGACCATTAAGGTCGGTCTTCGTACCTTGCTTGGTGCCTTGGATCATGACCGTGGCGCCAATGCAGGGTTCACCAGTGTCCTCATAGACTGTACCGGTGATTGTGTTTTGAGCAAAAGCCACTCCTACCAAGAGGAACAGGCTCGCCAAAAGCATCGTTAGTCTTTTTTTCATAGATTATTAAATATTACTATTTTTTGTTCTTCTTATCAGTCTGCCTTCAACAGGTTTAGCGACGTAACAGCGGGCCTTGACAACTATGCGCCGAGGTGTGCTAGCCGCTACGGTATAATTAAAGCGGGTGCAAATTTACGCAGAATTTTCGAAAGCAACAAATAAATTAACTAAAAAATGATGTCCTAACGTTATTTTTTATTTGTTATAGGAAAAAGAATTAGTATTATTGCGTTTTTATTCGTATCTTTGCAGCCCAAATTACAAATTGAAAGTAGCCAAAACAATGAAGCGAATCACACTGACCACTATTCTTATAGCCATAACCGCCCTGACGACATGGGCCATACCAGCAAAGCCAGGAGCCACCCGCGTACAGCAGCCCGACGGCACCTTCATTACTGTCAGCCTGCACGGCGATGAGTATCTGCACTACACGACGACTGTCGATGGTTATTCAGTGGTGCGCGACACGCTGGGGTGCTATGTCTATGCCCAGCGCGTCGACGGCCAGCTTGTCGCTACCGCCATGCGGGCTCACGACGAGGCTGAACGCACGCCTCAGGAGCAGGCGTTCTTGCAGGGCGTTAGCAAGCATCTGGCCCCAGCCGTCAGCCAGCGTTCAGCCGCCCAATGGGAGATTGAGCAGGAGCTACGCGCCGAGGCCCGTTCGCGTTCGCGTGCTCCCGAGTACGACTACAATCAGTTCCGCGGTCTTATCATTTTGGTGGAGTTCAACGACAAGAAGTTCGCCAAGAGCGATGCAAGAGAAACTATCGATGAAATGGTGAATAAAAGTGGTTACAAGGGCTACGACAACACCCTCAACGGGCGTTTCACAGGGTCGGTGCGCGACTATTTCTACGATAACTCTATGGGCCTGTTCTCACCGCAGTTCGATGTTGTAGGACCGGTCACTGTCAATCGCAGTCAGTTCTATCCTAAAGGGACCGACAATGCCAACCAACTTGTGTACGACGCCATTAATGCCGCCGACAGTCTGGTGGACTACAGCCAGTACGACGGCGATGATGACGGCGTGGTCGACCTTGTGTACTTCATCTTTGCCGGTATCGGCTCGAACATTACCAGCAATGATGCACGCCTCATCTGGCCACATGCTGGGTTTATGTGGAACCCCGAAGGCGATTATAGCGACTGGGTCGTCAGCAAAGACGACATTCTGATTTACAGATATGCTTGCTCCACGGAGCGCTATGGCTCGGGAAGCTGGAGCATACCCGACGGCATCGGCACCATCTGCCATGAGTTCAGCCACGTGCTTGGACTACCCGACTTCTACGACACCGACTACGAGGAGAACGGGCAGAGCAACCACCCCGCGGAGTGGAGCGTCATGTCGGGCGGCAGCTACCTAAACAATTCACGCACACCGGCAGGCTACACGCTGTTCGAACGCTACGCCCTGGGCTTCGCCACTCCCGAACTGATTAAAGAAGAAGGCAGTTACGAGCTGTCTTCATTAGGAAACAGCAACACGGGCTACCGCTTGAACTCCCGCGTCAAGAAAGAATACTTCCTGATAGAGAACCGGCAGAAGACCGACAAATGGGACGGCTACCTGCCAGGCCACGGCATGCTGGTGTTCCGCGTGGACTCGACTCATACCAGTCCTTGGCGAAACAACACTGTAAACAACAACACGAAGCACAACTTCTTCGAGCTGCTGCGTGCCAGTGGTGGCAATGGTGCCAAAAGTTCCGACCCCTTCCCCGGCACTAATCATGTGACAGAGTTGAACAATGCCAGCACCCCCGCCAACCTGCTGACGTGGGCTGGCGAGGAGTCGCCCTTCGGACTAGCGGACATCAAAGAAGAGAAAGGTGTCATCCGCTTCGATGTCGAGGATGTGAACTACCTGCGCGCCATCGCCCTACCCGACACCGTTGACCTCTCGCCAGGACGTAGCATACCACTCAATGTGGCATGCACACCGTCATATATTGTTGCCGACATGGTGATATGGAGCAGTAGCGACGACAACGTGGTCACCATCAACAGCGACGGCATGATGACGGCAGTCAATCCCGGCGAGGCCACCATCACGGCCACAACTGTCAATAAGCGGCAGCAGGAGCTGAAGGCCACCAGCCACGTCGTCATCAGTGAACGCCAGCGGGCAGCTGACATTGCCACCTTCAACCAATACGAAGGAGGAACATGGGCCGAGCTGACTCTGCGAAAAGCGCAGGTGCTACAGGTCTACGACGGGAGAGTCTATCTGCGTGACGAGTCGGGGGCCATCGTTCTCGACGACGAACAGACGGCACTGAAGCCGTACGACAAGATCAACGGCTATATCTACGGCACTTCAGAGCGTATCAACCGCATTCCTGTCATCATGCCCGGAGCCACTACGTTCAGCACCGTCATTAGCGTTACGCCTGGCGAGAAGACTGATGTTGAGCCTATTGGTGTCAGCATCGACTCTCTGGACGACAGCCACTACGCCAACCTGATCACCCTAAAGAAGGTGCGCCTGGAGAGAGTGGACGGCGGCATCTGGGCCGTGGGCCACAACGACCGCCGCATAAAGTTATGGAACACATTCAAGCTAAGCAAGATTAGCGTACCAAAGATCATTGACGACAAACGCTTTGATGTCACAGGAATCCTGATAACAAGCGACACCAACGATGATATTATCGACGAGCTAGCAATCCTTGTCAGTCCCGTGGAGGTGGCTTACAACCCGGCTGAAGACGAGGGACAGGACATCACCGACATTGTCAGCACCAGCGGTAACGGCATCAGCGAAGTGTATGCCGTAAACGGACAACGTCTGTCGACCACTAATGGCGACAGGCGCAGGCCCGGTCTTTACATCATTCGCAAAAACGGCAAAGTGCTGAAAATGCTCAGATAGAGTTGCTTCGCCCCTGCCTGCAAAAGCGGTCTTTGTCCGGTCCTTGTGTTCCATTCACTAGTTTGGCGGACAGCAATAAACCCAAATTGGTCATTAGAAACAATATCCGTAAGAGACCTATTCGGGATAAATACAATAATATTCCTCTCAAAAAAATGCCCCGCGCAGAGAGATAATCTATTGATTATCTGGCAGTTTAGCGCGGGGCATTTTTTCTTGCAATGGCGTACAAAGGTGATTGCCAGTCCATTTAGCGACAGGGATGAGACATGGGGCTGCATCCAACAATTTGCCGATTGATAAAATGGCTACCTTTTCCCGATGCTTGCGAAACCTATACGACAAGTCCACAAAAACCTTGGAAATGCAAGGCCAAAACCTTGGGAAAACGATCTTGCGACTTAAGTGGTAAGAACTTGCGACTTAAGTGGTAAGAATTTGCGACTTAAGTGGTAAGAACTTGCGACTTAAGTGGTAAGAACTTGCGACTTAAGTGGTAAGACAGTAAAACAGTGGTTAACATGAAGTAAAGCTGTGCTAAAGAATAATGCAACCGGTAGGGATGGGATGCCGTAGGCATCGGTTGGCCCCAGAAAAATGTAGAGTGGTAAATGAGGAGGGATAACGGCTGCGCATCAATGTGCCAACACCTATATCCTTCCAAAAAAAAATGCCCCACGCAGTTTGCCCTGCCACAGGGCGTTTGCGAGGGGTCGCGGGGCATTTTTCGCACTTTCTGTTCTTGAAAATGAACGCGGCCCCTCTGCCTATTTGCAGAGGGACCGCTGTATGGGGTACGTTCAAAACTTACAGCAGATGAATTACTTCACCTGAACAACCAGATACTTGCTGGTGCTCCAGAACTGCTGCGGATTGGTGATGCGCAGCACGTACTGCTTGTTGGCATCGCGCTCCAGCGTGTAAGAGCCATTGGGATGATTTGTCAGCAATTTGGCGTCACGCGACATCAGCTTGATTTCCTTGTCCACACGGATGTCGATCTTTGTGAAGTAGTCCTTATTGAAATTGTCCTGCAGCACCTCGCCACTCTTCAGGATGTTGTTGGCCTTCAGCTCGCTCTTCGTGCCAAAGACAAACCAGGCCGTGTTCAGCTGCTTGTCCTGCGTTGAGATGGTCTGATCCTTCTGGGCATTGTCGTCCTTCAGGACGCTGACGTCCTCGCTCAGCGACGTCACCTGGTCGCCAAGTTCCTGGATGTAGACATCCTTCTGCTCCAACTCCTGGCGCAGGGCGGAAAGCTCGGCATCCTTGGCCTCCATCTGTGCTACCATGTTCTCAATGGTGCGTTTCAGCTCGTCGCCTTTGACGCTGCTCTGGCGCACCTGCTGACGCAGTTTGTTGATAAGCTCGCGGTTCTGGGCCATCGTGGTCTGAATGAACTGCATGTTCTCCTTGATACGCGCCTTCGAAGCGGCACCCTCGCCTTGCTTGGCAACGGTCACGCGGCCTTGAGCCTCGTTAATCTCACGAAAGCCCTCCTCGATGTCGTTCAGTGTCGAAATCATGTCGTTAATCTCATTGTCCTTTTGCTCATTCACCTTCGTCAGCGAGTCAATCGTCTGGGTGATGGCGGCATCCTGTGCCTTCTGAGCTGCTTGGTCGCACGAAGCGAACGTCATGGCAAGCATACCATAAAAAAATACTTTCTTCATAGTTGTATTTGGTTTAATTCTTTAGTCTCATGTTTTTCCTTATCACTGCCCGCCAGCACAATCACAATCTCGCCGCGAGGCTCGGTGCTCTGGAAATGGGCTATCACCTCGGCAAGCGTTCCACGGACGCTCTCCTCATGAACCTTGGATATCTCGCGGCAGACGCTGACACGGCGCTCAGGGCCGAACACCTCGGAGAACTGCTGCAAAGTCTTCAGCAGGCGGTAGGGCGACTCGTAGAACACCATCGTGCGCTCCTCGTCCTGTAGCGAGAGCAACTTTGTCTGGCGTCCTTTCTTCTGTGGAAGGAAGCCCTCGAAGCAGAAGCGGTCGCAAGGCAGCCCACTGGAAACAAGCGCTGGCACAAAAGCCGTGGCACCGGGCAGGCACTGCACCTCGACTCCAGCCTTCACAGCCTCACGCACCAAGAAGAACCCCGGGTCGCTGATGCCCGGCGTGCCGGCATCGCTGATGAGCGCCACGTTCTGACCAGCCAACAGCCGGCCTACGATGCCGGCCGAGGTGCCATGCTCGTTGAACTTATGGTGCGACAACAGTTGGTTCTTGATGTCATAGTGTTTTAGAAGCACGCCCGACGTCCGGGTGTCCTCAGCTAACACAACGTCGGCCTCCTTCAGAATCCGTATGGCGCGAAACGTTATGTCCTCCATGTTGCCCACTGGGGTGGGTACAACGTACAATGTTCCCATTCAGCCGACAAATTTAGTTATTTATTGGCTTTCCACCAAAATAATTGCTAAATTCTTTGCAATTTTTAAAACGTATTTGTAATTTTGCACCCAATTATGACAAACAACATCACAGGTGAGGCACGCCGACCCGGAAGAATTGAGGTGGTGTGCGGCTCGATGTTCTCGGGCAAAACAGAGGAACTAATACGACGCATGCGACGCGCCCAGTTTGCAAAACAGCGGGTTGAGATATTCAAACCTGCCATCGACGTGCGCTATTCAGAGGAGGACGTCGTCAGCCACGACCAGAAGCATATCCAGTCGACGCCCATCGACTCTTCGGCAAGCATCCTGCTGCTGTCGAGCGACATTGATGTCGTGGGCATCGACGAGGCACAGTTCTTCGACATGGGGCTGGTCGACGTCTGTAATGAGCTGGCTTATCGCGGCATTCGCGTCATCATTGCCGGACTCGACATGGATTTTCGCGGACAGCCCTTTGGCCCCATACCCGCACTCTGCGCCATTGCTGACGATGTGACGAAGGTGCATGCCATCTGCGTGCGCTGTGGTGCGCTGGCTTACGTCAGCCACCGCAAGGTTAACAGCGACCGCCGCGTACTTCTCGGCGAGACACAGGAGTACGAGCCGCTCTGCCGCGACTGCTACCAAAAAGCATTGAAGGAAGACAAGGATGTGCGGGAAAACGAGTAGAAAAAGCAGCAAAATTAAAGCTGAAAGCCAAATTTCCGCAAATAAATTTGGCCGTTTCAAAAAAAAGCCGTAACTTTGCACCCGCTTTATTAAAAGCAACCAAGGTCGATCCGTTAGCTCAGCTGGTAGAGCACAACACTTTTAATGTTGGGGTCTTGGGTTCGAGCCCCAAACGGATCACGAAGTTTGGAAATGAGAGTCGCTGACACACAGCGACTTTTGTTTTTAATCGACAAGTCCTCAAAACTATGACAACCATGCTACAGACTGACATTCACTCCTGCGCACAACTTATTGAGACAATCAAACAGGCGGGATTCCTGCCGCTGCTACGAAGTAACATCCGCGGTTTCTCGGCTGAGGAGCTGGTAGACGATGACTGTGGCTACGTGGTGTTCGCCGATGGCGGATGGGACTGGCCGATGTGGAAGTGGAAAGGGCCGGCGGTGACTGAGGGCGACTGCGTCTACGGCAAGTTCTTCGCGGGCAAGGCGGGCTTCGTAAGTCGAGCATGGTGGCCTGACCTGTGCAACTACAGACGCGCCACACACCCTGCCCCTCAAGAAGGATCCATCGAGGAGGCTATTCTGGCAGTGCTGGCCGAGCATGGCAGCCTTATCACGCGGGAGCTACGGGCTGCCTGCGGCTTCACGGGACCAAAGATGCGCAGTCGCTTCGATGCCTATGTCACACGATTGCAAATGGGCTGCCGCATCGTCACTGAAGACTTCGTATACCCCACCGACCGCCACGGCCATGAGTATGGCTGGGGATGGTCGCTGCTCACAACGCCCGAGCGACTCTACGGCCGTGAAGCTTGCCACTGTGACCGCACGCCCGAAGAGAGCCGCCAGCGCATGACCGCCCATCTGCGCGCCTTGCTCCCCCACTCCACTGACGCACAGATTCAACAGCTGCTAAAATAGTGAAATCGTGAAATAGTCCAATAGTGAAATAGTCAAATAGTAAAATCGTCCAATGTCAATTATTGTCACCTACCGCCGCACCAGCCGTCTTTCGATGCGTATTGTCAAGAACGGCGATGTGCATGTCTCTGCGCCCATCGGCATCCCGAAGGAAGAGGTGGAAAAGTTCATCGACGACCATCGCGAATGGATCAAGGAAGCGCGCCAGAAAACCTATGAACGCGAGAAGGCTCGCTACGACTTTTATCACCAGTTACCCCTACGCACAGAGGCTCAAATCTACGATGCCCTGCAACGAGCAGAGAATCTGATACGCCCGATGGTGGAGGCCCACGCCCAAGAGATGGGCATCTCACCCACCCCATTATTCTACTTCAAGCCTAACATCTCGCGCTGGGGCCAGTGCGATGTCAACGACAAAAGCATCTGTTTCTCCATCTATCTTCTGCTACTGCCCGACTGGTGTGTGGAGCACGTTGTCGTTCATGAGCTGTGCCATTTGTTAGAGCCCAGCCATAACGCTCGTTTCCACGCCTTGATGGACAAATACTTCCCACGTTGGCGCGAGGCACGTGCTGAGACGCGCCGCCTAAGCCAGATGGAACCAGACTGAGAAGCAGCCTCGTTTCACCTATTTTTCAGGTGATGTCAGCATTCGCCAGACAGTGTTGCGCTTATCGCCTTCGGCATTGTCGATGCTGTACTCCCAATACATGCCGCCGCGCAGGCCATGCTCAGTGATGTAGCGGCACTTGGCCGAGAGCGACTGTAGGTCCTCAATGCCCCACACGAACTGACCTTCGGCATTGACGATATAATGTACCTGCGCTTCGTCGTTCCATAACTCACGATAGCCTTCAGGCAGTGTGTGTGTGCGCTTCCACGCCTTGATGCCGTCATCCTGATCGTTACCCTTGCCATAGAAAGGTATTCCCATCACTAGCTTCGACTTCGGCACGCCTACTTCCAGGTGGGCCTCGACAGCCTGGGCACTGGTGCAGTAGCCCGAGACGGGCGATGGCCTTAGCGCAGCGTGGTGGGCTTTATTCTTATCGCTCATATCATAGGCCATGACGTTCACCAAGTCAATATAACGCAGACAATGGCGGAAGTCGATGTACTTAGCGTAGCAAACGGTGGCTACGGTGATCAGCTTCTTGGGGCCTAACTGTCGGCGCAGCGTCTTCATCAGCAGCGTGAAGTTACGGGTGTCGTCGGGCGACGAGGAGATGCCGGCCTCACTCGATGTGGGATATTCCCAGTCCATATCGATGCCGTCGAGACCATACTCGTCGACAATGCGACGACAGTCGCTGGCAAAGGCTTCACGGTTCGCCTTTGTGGCGACCATCTCGCTGAAACGTCCGCTCGTCCAGCCACCGATGGAGAGCAGTACCTTCAGCTCAGGATTCTGCGCCTTGAGGGCTACCATCTGCCGCAGACGCTCGGGACGACTGATATTGACGCCGTTAAATGTCTCGTTCACGCTGCCAAAGGCGTAGTTCAAGTGGGTCATGACGGTTGGGTCGGGCATGATGTCGGAGCTCGCCGTCACGTATGCTCCCACTACTGTCTTGCTGTTTTGTGCTGGACAGATGAGACAAAGCCCCATCAGCAGGCTAATGAAAAATGTTCTCATCATTATTTTTATTTACTTGTTGCCGTGTTCGCTATTCAAAACTCACCGACTTTCAGATCAAAACCCACCGACTTTTAAGACGTAACTCGGTGACTTTCAAAACGCAAATCGGTGACTTTCGAAAGACAAGACAATGTTCAGTCGCGATGGATGACACTGCCGCTGGCCTGATGGGTGGCGAGGACGAGGACTTCGGCTATCTGGACGTGCTTCGGCGCACTGGCAGCATAGAAAGCGACGTCGCCAATGTCGGCACCAGTGAGGGGCTTAATGCCCTGATAGACATGGTCGGCACGATCGTTGTCGCCATGGAAACGGACACGGCTGAAGTTTGTTTCGACGAGGCCGGGCTTCACGTTGGTAACACGGACAGCAGTGTGAGCCACATCGATGCGCAGGCCATCGCTGAGTGCCTTGACGGCAGCCTTCGTGGCACAGTAGACATTACCACCGGCGTAGGCGGCATCGCCAGCCACGGAACCAATGTTAATGACGTGGCCCTCACCACGCTCCACCATCTTGGGGACAATGAGGCGCGTCATGGTGAGCAGGCCCTTGATGTTGGTCTCGATCATGGTGTCCCAGTCCTCGCAGTTGCCTTCGTATTCCGGCTCGAGGCCAAGGGCAAGGCCGGCATTATTGATAAGCACATCGATGGGCAAAAGTTCCTGACGGATGGACGCCACGACCCGGCGCGAGGCCTCACGATCGCGCACATCGAAACAAAGTGTCTGGACGTCGGCACCTGTCTGGCGCAGCTCATCAGCGATCTGATCCAGCAGCTGCTGGCGTCGTCCGGTAATCACTAAGTTATAGCCACCACGCGCAAAGCGTTCAGCGCAGCCTTGGCCAATGCCGCTGGTGGCACCGGTAATCAATACTGTTGGTCGTCTGGTCATAGTTGTAGGGAGTTTAGGATTGTGGGAGTTTTGAGTGTGAGAAAGGAAAGTGAGCCGTTATGCAACGGCAAAAAAAATGCCCTTGCACCCTCGAAAGGGGACAAGAGCACTCTCTATGTCTGTTGATATGACAGTCAAAAGTTCAGTCAATCGCTTATTCAGCCGCCGGAGCCTCTGCGGCTGCGGGTGCCTCAGCAGCAGGAGCCTCCTGAGCTGGAGCCTCTGCCTTTGAACCTGAACGGCGTGAGCGACGGGTGGCCTTCTTCTTGGTCTCGGTCTTTGCCATTTCGGGATCGAAGTCTACGAGCTCAATGAAGCAGATCTGAGCAGCGTCACCCTGACGGAAACCGAGCTTGATGATGCGGGTGTAACCACCGGGGCGGTTGCCCACCTTTTCAGCGACGGGGCCGAAAAGCTCCTTGATGGCATCCTTGTTCTGCAGATAGCTGAACACGACGCGGCGTGAATTGGTGGAGTCCTCCTTTGCCTTAGTGATGAGGGGTTCCACATACTTCTTGAGTTCCTTTGCCTTGGCAACAGTCGTAGTGATTCTTTTGTGCATGATCAGCGAGATGGCCATGTTGGCAAGCATAGCGTGGCGGTGGTCAGCAGTACGGCCGAGATGGTTGAATTTCTTATTGTGTCTCATTTTAATTTTTGGAAGTTAAAGGGCGTCAGAGGAAGTTTTAAGGAGTTAGAAGTCGATAGACTTTTCATCTGTTCGGGGAGTCTTGTAGCAGCGTCACTATCGACTTCTAACTACTTCTAACTCCTTTTTACTACTTCTTACTCCTTCTTAATACTTACTCTTTATCCAGTTTATACTTTGCGATGTCGGTTCCAAACGACAGATTCAGACTCTCGAGCAAATCATCAAGCTCCGTGAGCGATTTCTTACCGAAGTTGCGGAACTTCAGGAGGTCGGTCTTGTTGTACTGCACCAAGTCGCCGAGCGTTTCGACGTCGGCAGCCTTCAGACAGTTCAGGGCACGAACAGAGAGGTTCATGTCGACGAGCTTCGTCTTCAGTAACTGGCGCATGTGCAGGATTTCCTCATCAAACTCCTGGTTGCCCTCGTTGTCGTTAGTCTCGAGGGTGATCTTCTCGTCGGAGAAGAGCATGAAGTGGTAGATGAGAATCTTGGCTGCCTCCTTAAGGGCATCCTTCGGGTGGATGGAACCGTCCGTCGTCACTTCGAGTACGAGCTTGTCGTAGTCGGTCTTCTGCTCGACACGATAGGGCTCGACAGCGAATTTGACGTTACGGATAGGGGTGTAGATAGAGTCGATGGCGATGACGTTAACGTCGGTGCAGAACTCGCGGTTCTCGTCAGCGGGGACGTAGCCGCGGCCCTTGTTGATCGTCAAGTCTATCTGCATTGAAGCTTTTGAATCAAGATGGCAAATCACCAATTCGGGATTTAACACTTCAAAGCCAGTCAGATACTTGCCGATGTCGCCGGCCGTGAACTCGGTAGAGTTCTCTACAGTGATGCTGACCTTCTCATTCTCGAATTCTTCAACTACTTGCTTGAACCTTACTTGCTTAAGGTTCAAGATCATGTTGGTTACATCCTCCTTCACACCAGGGACGGATGAGAACTCATGCTCGACACCACCGATGCGGATGGTATTGATGGCATAGCCCTCAAGCGATGAAAGGAGGATGCGGCGCAGGGCGTTACCGATGGTTACACCGAAGCCCGGCTCCAGAGGACGAAATTCGAACTTGCCGAACTTGTCGCTGGATTCCAACATCACTACTTTATCGGGTTTTTGAAATGCTAATATCGCCATTAATTTAATGATTTTTAGTTCTTAGAGTACAACTCAACGATTAACTGCTCCTTGATGTTCTCGGGGATGTCCTCGCGCTCAGGGCGATGGAGGAACTTACCAGCCTTCTGCTGCTCGTCCCACTCAATCCAAGGATACTTGCTGTGGTTGAAACCAGCCAGGGCATCGGCGATGACTTCGAGAGACTTTGACTTCTCGCGAACACCGATAATCTGTCCGGGCTTCACTGAGAACGACGGAATGTTGACTACCTGACCATCGACGACGATGTGACGGTGGCCTACGAGCTGACGGGCAGCTGCGCGGGTAGGAGCGAGTCCCAGACGGAAAACCACATTGTCGAGTCGGCTCTCAAGCAGCTGCAGCAGCACCTCACCGGTGATACCGTCAGCCTTAGCGGCCTTCTCAAACATAATGCGGAACTGGCGCTCAAGCACTCCATAAGTGTACTTGGCTTTCTGCTTCTCTGCCAGCATGACTGCATACTCCGACTGCTTGCGGCGGCGGTTCTGGCCATGCTGTCCCGGGGGGAAGTTCCTACGGGACAAAACTTTGTCCGGTCCGTAAATGGCTTCGCCAAAACGGCGGGCAATCTTAGATTTCGGTCCAATATACTTTGCCATAATATCTTATAAAAAATTTAATTGTTCTTGTTTCTATAGTTTCTATAGTATCTATAGTATCTATAGTATCTATAGCATCTATAGTTCCTATAGCTTCTAAAATTTAGACGCGACGGCGCTTCGGGGGACGGCAGCCATTGTGAGGCAGCGGAGTGACATCCACAATCTCGATGACCTCGATACCTGCACCATGGATAGCACGGATAGCCGACTCACGGCCGTTGCCGGGACCCTTGACATAAGCCTTCACCTTGCGCAGACCCAGGTCGAAAGCAACCTTTGCGCAGTCCTCAGCTGCCATCTGGGCAGCGTACGGTGTGTTCTTCTTCGAGCCACGGAAGCCCATCTTACCTGCTGACGACCAACTGATCACCTGACCCTCGTCGTTAGCCAAAGACACGATTACATTATTGAAAGAGCTGTGTACGTGAAGCTGGCCCAGGGCGGTAACCTTCACATTCCTTTTCTTCGATACGACTGTTTTCTTTGCCATAATTCTTAATTCTTAATTGTTAATCGATAATTGTGAATTGTGAATTACTTCGTGGCCTTCTTCTTATTAGCAACAGTCTTCTTCTTACCCTTACGCGTACGAGCATTATTCTTTGTGCTCTGACCGCGAACGGGAAGACCATTACGATGACGGACACCACGATAGCAACCAATATCCATCAGTCGCTTGATGTTCAGTTGGATCTCGGTACGGAGATCACCTTCTACTTTGAATTCAGCGCCGATGATTTCACGGATTTTGGCTGCCTGGTCGTCACTCCACTCGTTGACCTTCAGGTCGCGGCTCACGCCGGCCTTGTCCAATATCTTTGCTGAACTACTTCGACCTATACCATAAATATAGGTCAATGCGATTTCGCCACGCTTGTTCTGGGGCAAATCTACTCCAACAATTCTTATTGCCATTTGTTAATTAAATAATGAAAAAAAATAAAGTTAAAACTTCTGATTTTGCCAAAAAGCATGCAAAGGTAAGGAAATAATCTGATATTTCCCACCTTACACGCTAATATTTAAGCATTTTTAACCCTGACGCATCTTATACTTAGGGTTCTTCTTGTTGATAACGAACAGGCGGCCCTTGCGACGGACGATTTTGCAGTCAGGGGTGCGCTTCTTCAATGATGCTCTTGTCTTCATATCTAATTGGGTTGTTTATTTGTATCGAAAAACAATTCTTCCCTTGGTCAAGTCGTAGGGACTCATCTCCACCTTGACCTTATCGCCCGGAAGTATGCGGATGTAGTGCATACGCATCTTGCCGGAAATATGTGCAATAATCTGCACACCGTTTTCAAGTTCTACCCGGAACATTGCGTTCGAGAGGCTCTCGAGTATTGTCCCGTCCTGCTCAATTGCGGATTGTTTTGCCATGCTTTCTCGTTAGTAAAGTTTACCTTCTAATGCTTCTATTTCTTCAAACGATGATAAAATCTCGGCTTCGCCACGGCGGATGGCTATCGTGTGTTCAAAGTGGGCGGCAGGCTTGCCGTCACGTGTGCAGACACTCCAGCGGTCAGGCTTCAGATAGATGTCACGCTTACCCATGGTGATCATCGGCTCGATGGCGATACACATGCTGGCTTTCAGCATGACGCCGTTGCCGCGACGTCCGTAGTTGGGCACTTGAGGATCTTCATGCATCTGTCGCCCGATGCCATGACCGGTAAGCTCTCGCACCACCCCGTAGCCTTGTGCTTCGCAATAGTCCTGCACAGCACTGCTGATGTCACCAATATGGCGGCCAGCCTGTGCGCAGGCAATGCCTTTGTAGAGCGACTCCTTGGTAGTGCGGAGCAGCCTTTTCACCTCTTCGGAGACCTCGCCCACGCAGAACGTGTAGCAGGAGTCGCCGTTGAAGCCGTTAAGCAGCGTTCCACAGTCAATCGAGATGATGTCACCCTCACGGAGCACATCCTTGTCGCTGGGTACGCCATGCACCACCACATCGTTGACCGATGTGCAGATGCTTGCGGGGAATGGTCCTCCATAAGGGTTTGGAAAGCCCTTGAAAGTCGGAACGGCGCCATGGTCGCGTATGAACGCATCGGCAATCTTGTCCAACTGGAGGGTGGTAACCCCCGGCTTGATATGTTTGGCTAATTCGCCAAGCGTTTTACCAACGAGTTGGTTCGCTTGGCGCATTAGCTCAATTTCATCTTCCGTTTTCAGAAAAATCTGCATCTGCTTAGTAAGCTGTTACTCCACCACGTCCATGGATACGACCAGAGCTGAGCAGACCGTCATAGTGACGCATCAAGAGATGACTCTCAATCTGCTGCAGTGTGTCAAGCACCACGCCGATGAGAATCAGCAGAGAGGTGCCACCAAAGAACTGCGAGAAAGCATCCTGCACGTCGAGCAGACTGGCGAATGCCGGCATCACAGCGATGAAGGCAATGAAGAGCGAGCCGGGCAGCGTGATGCGCGACATCACGGTGTCGATATACTCAGCCGTGGGCTTGCCAGGCTTCACACCGGGGATGAACCCGTTGTTACGCTTCATGTCCTCTGCCATCTGGGTAGGATTCAGGGTAATAGCAGTGTAGAAGTACGTGAACGCAATAATGAGAATTGCGAAAATCACGTTGTACAGCCAACTGTGGTGGTCGGTCAGCGAGCGGACGAACCAGCTGGCGTTTGAAGGATCGGAGTAACGGATGAATGCCAGGGGGATGAACATCAGTGCCTGAGCAAAGATGATAGGCATCACGTTAGCGGCGAACAGCTTCAGGGGGATGTACTGACGGGCACCACCATACTGCTTGTTACCAACAACGCGCTTAGCATACTGCACGGGAATCTTGCGCACGCCCTGAACCAGGACGATGGCTGCACATACAACTGCGTAGAGAATGATAATCTCGATGAGGAACATCACCAGACCGCCACCAGTGGCTGCGGCAAAGCGCGAACCTACCTCCTGAGCGAAAGCCTCGGGCAAACGGGCGATGATACCAATCATAATGATCAGCGAGACACCATTTCCAATACCCTTATCGGTAATGCGCTCACCCAGCCAGAGGATGAACATACTGCCGGCAGCAAGAATGATGGTTGAAACGATCATGAACCAGGTCCAGCCAATGCTTGGCGTGAAAGCCTGACCCACCTGCATGCGCAGGTTGATGAGGTAGCTAGGAGCCTGGAAGATGAGGATGGCCACTGTCAGCCAGCGTGTGTACTGGCTGATCTTCTTACGGCCGCTCTCGCCTTCGCGCTGCATCTTCTGGAAGTAAGGCACAGCGACGGCGAGCAGCTGCATTACGATAGAAGCAGAGATGTAAGGCATGATTCCAAGTGCGAAGATCGACGCATTGGAAAATGCACCACCCGAGAACATGTCAAGGAGTGACATCAGACCGTTCTCCGTCTGGGCATGCAAAGCTCCAAGCTTATTGAACGCAATGCCGGGAAGCACGATTTTGGAACCGAAGCGGTAAATCGCCACGAACAGCAGCGTAATGAGGAGGCGCTGGCGCAGGTCCTCTATCTTCCAGATGTTCTTTAGGGTGTTTATAAACTTCTTCATCTTTGTTTAGATTATTGTTGCGTTTCCACCTAAGGCCTTAATGGCCTCTTCTGCTTTCTTCGAGAAGGCGTTGGCCTCAACGTCGACCTTGGTCTTCAGCTCACCGTTGGCCAGGACCTTAACCAGCTCCTTACCATTGGTGAGACCGGCGGCGACGAGCTCGGCGATGCCAACCTTGGCGTAGCCCTTCTCCTCAGCGAGACGCTGAACGGTAGAGAGATTCACGGCGAAGTACTCCTTGTGGTTGATGTTCTTAAAACCAGACTTCGGGAGACGACGCTGCAGAGGCATCTGACCACCTTCAAAACCAACCTTTCTCTTATAGCCCGAGCGAGCCTTGGCACCCTTGTGACCACGGGTAGACGTGCCACCGAGTCCTGAGCCAGGACCGCGGCCAATTCTACGACGTGAGTGTGTTGAGCCCTCTGCAGGTTTCAAATTATTCAGTTTCATAGTCGAATTCTTTTTAATGGGTGATTACTCTTTAGTCAATAACGGTCACCAGGTGATGCACCTTGCGAATCATACCGCGGATAGCGGGGGTGTCCTCCTTTTCAACCACCTGGCGGATCTTGCGAAGTCCAAGTGCCTCAAGGGTACGCTTCTGGTCAACGGGATAACCGATCTTACTCTTAATCTGCTGAATCTTAATAGTTGCCATAGTCTTTACCTCCTAAATTATCCTCTGAATACTTTGTCCATACTGATGCCACGGGTACCTGCCACGGTGTAGGCGTCGCGCATGTTGCCAAGGGCAACGATGGTGGCCTTCACCAGGTTGTGGGGGTTCGAGGAGCCCTTCGACTTAGCCAGCACGTCCTTCACACCGGCACTCTCGAGCACGGCGCGCATAGCACCACCGGCCACAAGGCCCGTACCTGCTGCTGCAGGCTTGAGGAACACCTGGGCGCCACCGTAGTGGGCTTCCATCTCGTGGGGAATCGTGCCCTTCAGGACGGGCACCTTCACCAGGTTCTTCTTTGCTGACTCGACGCCCTTGGCAATGGCTGCCTGCACTTCGCCGGCCTTACCCAGGCCCCAGCCGATCACGCCGTTGCCGTCGCCGACAACCACGATGGCTGCGAATGTAAAGGTGCGACCGCCCTTCGTTACCTTCGTAACACGGTTGATGGCAACCAGTCTGTCCTTCAGTTCAACGTCACTATTTACTTTTACTCTGTTCATTGCCATAATCGTTTAGAAATTAAGTCCACCTTTACGTGCTCCATCAGCAAGCGACTTCACGCGGCCGTGATACAGGTAGCCGTTACGGTCGAAGACGACGGCCTTCACACCGGCTGCCTGAGCCTTCTGGGCAATCAGCTCGCCCACCTTGGCGGCCTGCTCAATCTTCGGCATGGCCTCGAGGCCGAGCGACGATGCTGCTGCAAGCGTTTTACCTTCCAAATCGTTAATCACCTGAACGTAGATCTGCTTGTTCGAGCGGAACACGCTCATACGGGGGCGCTCGGCGGTGCCGAACACGCTCTTGCGAATTCTGTATTTAATCTTGATTCGTCTTTCAACTTTCTTCGTTGTCATAATCTTTTAATTTTCAAT
>JAFPZD010000126.1 GCA_017417465.1 Prevotella sp.
CACCCCGATCTGGCCAAGGCCAAGCAACTGTTGGCCACCTACGACAAGCGTGCACCAGGCACGAAATTCAAGGACATGACCATGAACGACATGGACGGCAAGGAGGTGACACTCAGCCAGTGGGCCGGCAAAGGCAACTATGTGCTGGTGGACTTCTGGGCTTCGTGGTGTGGTCCCTGTCGTCAGGAGATGCCCAACGTGGTGGTGAACTACGAGAAATACCATGCCAAGGGCTTCGAGATTGTCGGCGTGTCGTTCGACCAGAGCAAGGAGCCATGGGTGAAGGCCGTCCAGACCATGGGACTGCGCTGGCCACAGATGAGCGACCTGAAGGGTTGGCAGTGTGCCGCTTCCGACCTCTATGGCATCAAGAGCATCCCTGCCAGTGTGCTGATAGACCCACAGGGCACCATCATCGCCTTAGACCTGCGTGGCAAGGCCCTGGGCAAGAAGCTGAAGGAAATTTACGGGGAATAGAAGCGGAGAGAACAGGATTCGAACCTGCGAACCAGTTTTGCCGGTTACACGCTTTCCAGGCGTGCCTCTTCAACCACTCGAGCACCTCTCCTAATCGTAAGCGGCTGCAAAATTAATAAAAAAAAGTGAGAAGAGGAAAGTGAAAAGTAAAAAAATTAAAGCCGTTAAGTATTTTTTACTACTCAACGGCTTTTTTGATGCGTTTATTTTTTCAGCTTGAATGAATTCTCGATGCTGGAGAGCTCTTGGGAGAACGACTTGTCAACCTTCAGTCGCTGCTCGACAGTGCTGCAGCTGTGGATGACGGTAGAGTGGTCACGACCGCCGATGAGCTGTCCGATACGTGAGGCTGGCATCTTGGTGTACTTCTGAGCGAGGTACATAGACACCTGGCGCACCACCACGTAGTCGCGCTTGCGACTGCGGCTGAACACCTGCTGCTGGGACACATTGAAATGATCGCAGACCTTCTCCAAAATGTCATCAACGGTCAGCGGCTTGTTGTCGACCTTCACAGCGCGCTTGACAACACGCTCTGCCAGACGCATGTCGATATCCGAGTCGTAGACCACGCTATAGGCCAGCAGGGAGTTGATGACACCCTCGAGGTCGCGTACAGAGCCATTGGCCGTCTCGGCAATGAACTGGATGACGTCAGCAGGAATCTTCAAACCGTCACGACGGCACTTGGCATTGAGAATGTCGATGCACAGCTGCACGTTGGGCTTCTCCAGCTCGGCAATGAGTCCGCAGGAGAAACGTGTCAGCAGACGGTCTTTTACACCTGCCAGGTCCACGGGAGGACGGTCGGAAGCCAGCACAATCTGCTTGCCCAGACGGAACAGGTGGTCGAAGATGTAGAAGAAGGTGTCGAGGGTCTTCGTGGCTGTTGCCCACTCCTGAACGTCGTCGACGATGAGTACGTCGATAGACTGGTAGAACTGGATGAAGTCGTTGACGGTGTTCTGGCGTACAGCATCGGTGTACTGCACCTGGAAGAGGCGTGCCGACACATACAGCACGCGCTGCGTGGGATACATCTCCTTACAACGCACCCCAATGGCGTTGATAAGGTGCGTCTTGCCACATCCTGATGGGCCGAAGACGAAGAACGGATTGAACGTCGACTTGCCCGGATGCTCGGCAATGGAGATGCCCACGGTACGCGGCAGTTTGTTGCTG
>JAFPZD010000127.1 GCA_017417465.1 Prevotella sp.
CCTATTGGATTGTATCCGTCACCAAGTATCGCCTGAAACTAAAGGAGTACCCCAACGTACGTTGGGACGAAATCATGCGCATCGCACAGAGCCAGGTCGTTGTTACGGCTGAGATGAACACTGAGGATGGAGGCAAGGTCTCCGTGCGTCAGAGTACGGAGGCAGAGGAAGAACTGGCCAAAATATACAGTTTGCTGGAGATCAGACCCAATACGATAGGAAAAGTAAAATCGCAGGTACACCCAAAAGCACCTCCCAAAAAAAATCCACCTCCTGAAAATCAGGGAGATAAGTAGCCTTTAGCTGCAATGTGGGTTAAGTTGTAGTAGATGCCGTCAATCTCCACAGTGACTGCGTTGGCTGCCAATGGAGCGAGCAGCATTGCGATTAACAGTATTTGCTTCTTCATCATCGTTTTGTTGTTTTACTTTTTCGGTGCAAAGTTACGAAAAAGTGGGGGAAAATGCGCGTTTGGGGTGAATAAATATGTTTTTTTTGCTTTCAGCGATGAAAAATGAGGCGTTTAGGCGGGAAATTGGAAAAAAAGGAGTAAATTTGGGGCCGGAGAGGAGTTAAGGGGAGTTAGGGGGGAGTTAAAGGGGAGTTAAAGGGACGATAGTTGAAGAGGAGTGTTGGGAGTTAGGGGGAGTTAAGGGACGACAGTTTGGGGAGTCAAGGAGAGTTGGGAGGGGCTATGACCATATAAAAAAACGGAGAATGAGAAAGATGAATAGTAAGATGGACCCGATGGGCAGGGCTATTGCCGACTACTACCAGAGGGGTGTGGCTGAGAGGCTCAGGGTGTTCTCACCAATGTTTGAGGACGACGAGATACCCCTGCCACTGCTTTTCCGCCAGTATGAGGAGATGCCTGCCATTGAGCGGAAGGCCCTTGACATGGCCAGGGGCAGGACACTTGACGTGGGTGCTGGCTCAGGGTGCCACTCCCTGGTGCTTCAGGAGCGTGGGCTGGATGTCATGGCTGTCGACATCTCCCCCCTGTCGGTTGAGACGATGCTGCAGCGTGGTGTGAGGAAGGTGGTGGAGCAGGATGTGTTCACGCTGGAGGGACAGTTCGACACCATCCTGATGCTGATGAATGGCATTGGCATCGTGGGGAGGCTGTCACGGCTGCCTGCGTTCTTCAGGCTGCTGGACAGGATTCTGGCGCCTGGTGGTCAGCTGCTGTGTGACTCGTCGGACATCAGCTATGTGTTTGAGACGGTAGATGGGCTGGTAGAGCTGCCCGAGGACATGGACTACTATGGTGAGCACTGCTTCCAGATGCAGTACAAGGACACTATCGGCGAGCCTTTCGACTGGCTCTACATCGATGCTGACACGCTCTGGAAGTGGGCTGCCAGGTATGGCTATGCTGTGGAGGTGGTGGCTGAGGGTGAGCACTACGACTATCTGGCAAGGATCACGCGGAGGGCGTAAGTAGGGTGAAAAAACAACTAGAACAAAGCTATAGCGTATGAAGAGACTAACGGTTATGGCCCTGGCTCTCGTGGTCACCATGGGACTGTGGGCGCAAGGCTACAAGCAAGTGAACGACATCAGCTACACCAGCAAGACGGATGACTATGCTCAGGAGCGGCTGAAGCTCGATGTGTACTACCCTGAAAACCAGCAGGCTGGTGAGGGGGACGACGTGCCTGTGGTGGTGTGGTTCCACGGTGGTGGGCTGGAAGCGGGCAACAAGGAGATTCCCGCGAGGCTGAAGGAGAAAGGCTGGGTGGTGGTGGGTGCCAACTACCGGCTGCTGCCCAGGGTGACGGTGAAGGAGACGATTGATGATGCTGCAGAGGCAGTGGCATGGGTGTTCAGGAACTGTGGTAGGTTTGGCGGCAACCCGAGGAAGGTGGTGGTCACTGGGCACTCGGCTGGTGGCTACCTCGCCATGATGCTCTGCCTGAACAAGGCGTGGCTGGGGGCCTACGGCGTGGATGCTGACTCGGTGTGGCTCTATGTGCCGTTCAGTGGGCAGGCCATCACGCACTATAACGTCCGAAAGATGCAGGGCATCAAGCCACTACAGCCTACCATCGACGAGTATGCCCCACTCTACTGGGTGCGCCCTGACTGTCCACCGCTGGTGCTGATCTGTGGGGACCGTGAGCTGGAGCTCTATGGCCGCTACGATGAGAACCAGTATCTGGCCAGGATGATGAAGCTGGCAGGCCATCAGCACACTTACCTCTATGAGCTGGATGGCCATGGGCACGTGGAGATGGTGGAGCCGGGGTTCCATATTCTGGAGAGGTTTATACGGAAGGAGTTAGAAGGAGTTAGAAGGAGTTAGAAGTCGATAGTTTTTTGGGGGGGAGTTCTTGCGTCCCTTTGGTAGCAAGCGAGCAGAGCTCGAGCGAAGGGGAGTAAGTACGGAGGTACGGGGGTACGGGGGTACGAGGGTACGAGGGTACGAGGATAGTTCTGCCTTTTTCAGGGGGGACGGAGGGATTCTTTTCTCACACAGAGACACGGAGAGCACAGAGGCTGCGCATACATGGGGGTGAATAACTCTGTGTTCTCTGTGACTCCGTGTGAGAATATTTTTTTCCACACAGAGACACGGAGAGCACAGAGGCTGCGCATACATGGGGGTGAATAACTCTGTGTTCTCTGTGACTCCGTGTGAGAATTTTTTTCCACACAGAGACACGGAGGGCACAGAGGCTGCGCATTGTTATTTGGCGGTGTTGAGATAGACGGCGTGCTACCAATGGGGTTGTTGCGGATGGGCGCTTGCGCCCAGGATGTTGTCCTTGTTTTTTTCGCTGGTTAATAAGTTGTTCAGGTTGTGTGGGTTGTCTTAAAAAATAAAAAGGCACACTGGCCCTAAGGGGCCATCGGGCTGGCACAGGGCCTGCCCCTACACTGGCGGCATCGCCTGGCACCTGACACTGGACCGTGTAAAACCGTGTAGAACCGTGGCAGAATGGCCTGGCACCTGACACTGGCCCTAAGGGGCCATCGGGCTGGCACAAAGGCCTGCCCCTACATTGGCGGAGTTGCTTTGCGCGGAGAGTGACTCAGTGTCGCTGTGGTGAATTGAAGTTAGGAGGGAAAGGGGGGGAGAATGGGTGCTTTTCAGTGTGAATCGCGTTAGTAAACAGAAAAAACGAACAGAAGTGAGGGTACAATGGGGTTTCTGCGGAAAAGAATTGGGGAAAAAGTTTGTCAATTGAAAAAAAAAAGGTAACTTTGCACCCGATTTTGAACCTAAGCATCCATAATGGGAGAAAGAATAAAGAAACTGAAGAAAATCAGAATACACCGCGAAGGCACCGATGAGCTGCTCTACAGCATGTTTGCCATCATTGCCATCGCGGTCATTTTGTGGCGTTGCTTTGACACGCCTATACCTTTTTTTGTGTTCGTGGGCGTGTTTGGTGTCCTTTGGTCACTGATGCTGAACTTCTATCGCTGTCCGATACGCTATTTCAATGGCAACACTGACAAGGTGGTGGTGGCACCTGCCGATGGCAAGGTTGTGGTGATCGAGGAGACTGAAGAGAATGACTACTTCCATGAGCGCCGGCTGCTGATCAGCATCTTCATGAGCCCGCTCAATGTGCATGCCAACTGGTTCCCTGTGGACGGGAAGGTGAAGTTCGTCAAGCACTTTGATGGTAACTACCACAAGGCTTGGCTGCCCAAGGCCAGTGAGGAGAACGAGCATTCGGACATTATGATCGACACCCCTGACGGTCAGGAGGTGCTGGTGAGGCAGATTGCAGGTGCCATGGCACGACGAATTGTGACCTATGCCAAGGACGACGAGGAGTGCTACATCGACGAGCACCTGGGATTCATCAAGCTGGGCTCACGCGTGGATGTCTATCTGCCCCTTGGCACGCAGGTGTGTGTGAAGATGGGCCAGTCGACCACTGGTGACCAGACTGTCATCGCCAAACTGGTATAAACTGACAACTGATTATCGACAATGAAGAAGCATATCCCCAATACCATCACCTGCTGCAACCTGATCTGCGGATGTATCGCCACCTTCTGGGCTTTCCAGGGCGACTACATGCTGGCACTGCTGTTCATCATCCTGGGTGCTGTCTTCGACTTCTTCGATGGTATGACAGCCCGTCTGCTGGGTGTCTCCTCACCTATTGGCAAGGAGCTGGACTCGCTGGCTGATGTGGTGACCTTTGGCTTTGCACCGTCGGCCATGCTGTTCAACTTCCTCTGCACCATCGTACCGTGTTCGATGGCCTATATCCCCTATCTGGCTTTCATCATGGCAGCCTTCTCAGCCCTGCGTTTGGCCAAGTTCAATCTTGACGAGCGGCAGGCCATGGGATTTATTGGACTGCCCACACCTGCTAATGCACTGTTCTGGGCATCACTGGCGGCTGGATGGCAGTGGAAGACGCTGTTTGAGCCCTATCCGACGGCTCCTGCATGGGTAGCAGCCATTGTGCTGGCCATGATGCTGGTCAGCTGTTGGCTGCTGGTGAGCGAGGTTCCCATGTTTGCACTGAAGTTCAAGCACTGGGGCTGGAAGGGTAACGAGGTGAAATACTTGTTTCTGCTTACCTCAGCAGTGCTCATCGTGGTGCTTGGCACACTGGGCATTGCTGCCGTCATTGCCTGGTACGTGCTGCTCTCACTGCTGACACAAAAACGCGCAAAAGCCTGAGCCTATGTCGTTCATCGTCGGTCTGCTGTTCTTCGGACTGTTCATCCTGCTGACTGTTTTGTTGTTTGTCATCGTGGTGGTGATGCGTGGCATCAACAGTGTACGCCGTTTCCTGCATCTGGACGGTGGCAACAAGTATGGGCAGGCATCATCGAACGGACAGACCACCTACCGACAGACTCACACGGCTGATGGCATCACCATCACTGACCACCGCTCACCAGAGGAAGCTAACAAAAAAATATTCGCCCCCGATGAAGGCGAATATGTGGAATACACTGAGCAGTAGTACTTTGCAAAGTCACTGCTAAGTTCGAAGTCAGGGATGCACCAGCGTGCCGATGTCCTCACCCTCCATGACCTTGCGCAGGTTACCCACGATGTCCATGTTGAAGACGTAGATGGGCAGGTTGTTGTCCTGACACATACAGACGGCTGAGAGGTCCATCACCTTCAAGCCACGGTTGAGCACCTCCTGATAGGTGATGTCGTGGAACTTTGTGGCCGTGGGGTCTTTCTCAGGGTCAGCAGTGTAGACACCATCCACACGCGTGCCCTTCAGCATCACATCGGCCTCAATCTCCACACCACGCAGGCTGCTGCCTGTATCGGTGGTGAAATAGGGTGAGCCAGTGCCAGCTGAGAAGATGCAGACATAGCCCTGCTCCATGGCCTCAATGGCACGCCACTTGCTGTAGAACTCACCGACAGGCTCCATGCGGATGGCTGTCAGCACCTTGTTCTTGACACCTACGGCATCGAGTGCTGAGCTGATAGCCAGAGAGTTGATGACGGTGGCCATCATACCCATCTGGTCGCCCTTCACACGGTCGAAGCCTTTCTGGGCACCACTCAGGCCACGGAAGATGTTGCCACCACCAATGACGATGCCTATCTCGACACCCATGTCATGAACGTCCTTGATCTGGCGGGCATAGTCACCCAGCCGCTCAGGGTCTATCCCGTAGCCCTGCTTTCCCATCAGGCTCTCGCCCGATAACTTCAGAAGAATTCTTTTAAATCTCATAGTCGCTTGGTTATTTGGTTCCTAATTGTTGTTATAGTGTGCTAAGATTCATCGTCAAATGACGAAGCTCACCTCCTTGAAGGCATAGCGTCGGTAGGCACCTTCACGGTCGCGTAACACCAAGTGGCCATCGTCCTCAACAGTCACCAGCTCTGCCTCAAACGTGCCATGGCCATCACGATAGCAATGCCATCCCTCACGTCGGTAGAGCAGGTGCCTGTAGCGCTCAGCATCGACATCAAGTGTAAAAGCCTCAAGCACTTTCAGCAACAGCGTCTCCCTGTCAGTTGCCTGTCCAATGATCTGTCGCAAGGAGACAGGGTTGGGTGCATCACTGAGGAAGACCTCTTGGTTGACATTCAGTCCCACACCGATGATGCAGTCGCGAATCTGCGACCCACTCAGCTGACATTCTATCAGGATGCCACACAGCTTGCGGTCTGCCCAGTAGATGTCGTTGGGCCACTTGATGCTCAGGCATTCATGGTCTTGCGCGCGAACCTTATTCATATAGGGAGTCAGTGCATCGACGATAGCCAGCGAGGCTGCCATTGAAATGCGGAACTGCCTGGTGGCAGGCACTGCAGTAGGGTGTGTCAGCATGGAGAACAGCAGGTTCCTGCCACGCTCCGACTCCCATGTGTTGGTGCCACAGCCACGGCCTGCCGTCTGGAAGTCAGTCCACACAGCCATGTCACCCTCCTCAGCATGCTCACGCAGCCACTGATTGGTAGAGGCGGTCTCGTCGATATGAATGACCTTGAACTCCATTCGTTTTGTTAGCGGCAGTAGAAGTCCAGCACCTTACGTCCCTCAAGATAGCCCTGCAGGTGGTCGCCAATCTTCACAGGCCCTACGCCCGCTGGAGTTCCTGTGTAAAGCAGGTCACCCGTGCGGAGGGTAAAGAACCGTGAGATGTAGCTGATAAGACGATCCACTGAGTAAATCATGTCGGCAGAACAGCCACGCTGCACAGTCTGTTCGTTCAGGTCGAGGTGGAAATGCAAGTTCTCCATATCGACCATGTTGCCATTCATCTCTGGCTTCTCCTCTCTCCTGTCGCCCCTGATAGCCACCCATTCGCCAATGACAGCACTGCCATCAAAGCCCTTGCAGATGGCCCAGGGCAGACCTTTCGACTTGGCCTGCTGCTGCATGTCACGGGCAGTGAAGTCGATGCCCACAGTGACAGCATCGTAGTAGCGATAGGCAAAGCGCTCAGGAATGCTCTTACCTAACCGGCAGATGCGTACCACAAGCTCTGCCTCATAGTCGACGCGCTCTGTCCAGTCGGGCACAAAGAATGGCTTTCCCTGATTCAGCAGTGCCGAGTCGGCCTTGGTGAATATCACGGGCTCCTCAACATGGAAGTCCATGCGCTTCATCTCTTCATTGTGGCTGGCATAGTTCATGCCCACTGCAAATATCTTCATGCGTTCTTCCTCTTTTAACTAATCGGTTGCAAAGATAACAAAAAAAGCCGACTTGAAGAAACTATTTGGGAGAATTAACGCAGCTCGAGGAAAAAATGCCTCACGTCAGGCAAGTGTCAAGAGCTGTTAGCCTCGGTATAACGAATGCCTCGGTATAACGAAATAACGTCATAACGTTATAACGAAACGTCGCTCTTTTATTCTACTGATGCAAAGGAAATATGGGTTTGGGATAAACAACAAAAAAAAGCGTCCGAGCAGTCACAATGACCGTTCGGACGCTTATCATCATGTGATGATGTGGAATGTGCGCCTTTACTCAGCAACGAGGGTGAAGCGACGGAAAGCCACAATCTGCAGCTCCTTGTCCTGCTGCTTCAGCCATTCGGCCACAGTAGCCTTGTCGCCATCGCCGAACTGGAACTCCTGGTCAACGAGGCAGTTCTCCTTAAGGAACTTCTGCACGCGACCCTTGGCAATGCCTTCGATCATGGGCATCTTCAGCTGAGCCTCGCCTTCGACCTTTGCGTCGGCAATGACCTTGCGAGCCTCATCGGCCTCAGCCTGAGTGAGCCAGCCCTTCGACATGTTGCTCTCGATGTGGTCCTCGCTGTCAACCAGGTTGGGGTTGATGCCGGCCTTCTTGAGCTTCATGTCAACGAACTTCTGCACCTGCTCGAGCTTGGTCTTCTCAACGGCAGTCTTGTACTCCTCGTCAAGAATCTTCTGCTCAACGCTCTGTGCATCGAGAGCCACGGGCTTCATAGCAGCCACCTGCATGGCCAGCTTGTGACCAGCGTCGACGTTCTCCTTATTGAGCTGCACCATGGTGCAGAGGGTGTGCTTACCCATGTGGTCGTAGATCTCCACATTGTTGCCTTCGAGTGTCAGGTAGCCATCGAGCTCCATCTTCTCACCGGTGATACCACTGCGCTGGGTCACAATCTCCTGAGCCTTCTGTCCACCAACCTCGAGTTCCTTAACCTCGTCGAGGGTCTTGCATTTAGCGGCGACAGCAGCGTCGAGGATGCTCTGCGTCATTGCGATGAAGTCGGCTCCGTTAGCCACGAAGTCAGTCTCGCACTTCACGGCAACCATAGCGGCAAAGCCGTCAGCTTTCTTAACGAGCACGCAACCGTTGGATGTCTCTCGGTCGCTGCGCTTGGCGGCAATAGCCAGTCCGCGCTCGCGGAGCAGCTCCTTTGCACGGTCGAAGTCTCCCTCAGCCTCGGTGAGTGCTTTCTTCACATCAGCCAGGCCTGCACCGGTCATGGTGCGGAGCTTCTTGATATCTTCCATGTTTGGCTTGTAGTCCATAATCTTAATTTACGATTTACGAATTTACGATTTACGAATTGTTTGTTTTACTCAGCGGCGGGAGCCTCTTCAGCAGCGGGAGCCTCTTCAGCAGCGGCGGGGGCAGCAGCCTCCTCGTCACGACGTGCACGGCGCTGGCGGCGGGGACGCTCCTCAACGGGCTCGTCAACGTCGGCCTGTGCCTCAGCAGCCTTCTCGTCAGCCTTCTCAGCCTTGCGCTCCTCGATGCCCTCGACGATAGCTGCACAGCAGGCGTCGAGAATCACCTCTACAGAGTCCTTGGCGTCGTCGTTGGCGGGAATTACGAAGTCGATGTCCTTCGGGTCGCTGTTGGTGTCAACGATACCAATGACGGGGATACCCAGACGGTTAGCTTCCTTCACGGCAATGTTCTCCTTCATCACGTCGACCACGAACAGGGCGCTGGGCAGACGGGTGAGGTCAGCGATAGAACCGAGGTTCTTCTCCAGCTTAGCACGCTGACGTGTGATCTGGAGCAGCTCGCGCTTCGACAGGTTGCCGAAGGTACCGTCGGTCATCAGCTTGTCGATGTTCGACATCTTCTTCACGGCCTTGCGGATGGTGGGGAAATTGGTGAGCATGCCGCCCGGCCAACGCTCGATGACGTAAGGCATGCCAATGCTGGTTGCCTTCTCGGCAATCACTTCCTTGGTCTGTTTTTTAGTACCTACAAAGAGGATTTTCTTGCCCTGACGGGCGATGTTCTTCAGGACCTCGGCTGCCTCGTCAATCTTCACGACAGTCTTGTGGAGGTCAATGATGTGGATACCGTTGCGCTCGGTGTAGATGTAGGGAGCCATAGCGGGGTTCCACTTGCGCTTCAGGTGGCCGAAGTGGCAGCCTGCCTGCAGCAGCTGGTCAAAATTTGTTCTTGCCATTTTTTCTTAATGCTTAATTGTTGTTTACCTTCTTTTTAATCGTTAGATCAGCTTCTGAGTAGTCCCCGATTAGGAGTCTCAGAAGTTTAGATACTAAACACGTCCAGTCTCTATTCTGCAATTGTCCAGGAGCTGATTGACATATATAATAATGTACAACCGCACCTTGTCCAATCGTCCAATAGATTAACGCTTACTGAACTGGAAGCGGCGGCGTGCCTTGGGCTGTCCAGGCTTCTTACGCTCAACCTCACGGCTGTCGCGGGTCAGGAATCCCTGGGCCTTCAATGCCTTCTTGTCCTCTTCGTTAATCTTCACCAGAGCACGGGCGATGGCCATACGCAGAGCCTGGCTCTGACCGGTGAAACCACCACCGTCAAGGTTCACCTTGATATCGTACTTCTCGGCGCAGCCAAGCAGGTTCAGGGGCTGTTTCACCACATACTGCAGGATGGCTGAGGGGAAATATTCGGTTAAGTCCTTCTTGTTGATCGTGATCTTGCCAGTACCTTCCGACAGATAAACGCGAGCCACTGAGCTCTTGCGACGACCTAATGCGTTAATTACTTCCATAATACTCTTTCTTCGTTAATCCTTATTTGTACTGGTTAATATCGATAGCCTTAGGCTTCTGAGCCTCGTGCTTGTGCTCTGTACCGTCGTAAATGTACAGGTTGTTAAGCAGTGAACGGCCGAGGGGGCCTTTGGGGAGCATGCCCTTAACGGCATGACGAAGGATGCGCTCGGCACCGAAGGGCTTCTTGCGGAGCTCGGCGGGGGTGTTGAAACGCTGTCCACCGGGATAGCCCGTGTAACGGGTGTAAACCTTGTCGGTCTCTTTGTTGCCAGTGAAACGCACCTTGGCAGCATTGATGATAATCACGTTGTCACCGCAGTCAACATGCGGGGTGAAGGAGGGCTTGTACTTGCCACGAATCAGTTTGGCGACCTTTGAAGCCAGGCGACCCACTACCTGATCGGTAGCGTCGATGACCACCCACTCCTTCTTGGCTGTCTCCTTATTAACGGAAACGGTCTTGTAACTTAAAGTGTTCATTTCTCTTTTTAATGACTAAAAAACAGTTTTACTTTTAAAGTTTGCTTCGTGTGAGCGCCGATTCACAAACCACGCCGCCCGGCCAAAGACGGACGCTATTTACACGACGTCACAGGGGGTTCTAAGACACTCCCCAAATAATCGGACTGCAAAGGTACACCTTTTTATTGAATTAGGGTCCACTTGACTATCAGCGAACCCTAACTTTTACAAAAGTTTAACAGTTTTAAGCAGAAATAAGACACATTTGCAAGAAAAGGAAGCGTATTCCGAGAGGTCTGACACTTTGCTCCGAGAAGTCTGCAAGACATCTCCTAGAAGTCTCCCACCTTTCTCCTAGAAGTCTCCCACCTTTCTCCTAGAAGTCCCAAGGAGACATGCCTCACGCCTCCTCGTCCTCTTCGTATTCGAAGTCATCCAGGTCGTCGATGTCATCAACATCGATATACTCGATGTCATCATCGGCACCCTCGTCGGCCATCTCCTCTGCGAAGCGCGTCATATCCTTGTCGCGGTGGACAAGCGTGTCCTCGGCCATGACAGCCTGCAGTTTATTGCTCTCAGCGTTCAGCTCGGCCCAGAGCAGGTCCTTCAGCGTGTCGAGGCCCATGCTCGTGACGGCAGAGATGAAGACGACGGGCAGGTCATCGGGCAGGGTGGGGCGCAGCATGTCGATGAGCTCCTCGTCGAGCAGGTCGCACTTCGTGACGGCCAGCACGCGGTGCTTCTGTAGCAGTTCAGGGTTGAAGCGTTCCAGCTCACCCAGCAGGATGTCGTACTCATGGCGGATATCGTCGGTATCGCCAGGAACCATGAACAGCAGCAGTGAGTTACGCTCGATGTGGCGCAGGAAGCGCAAGCCCAGACCACGCCCTTCGGCTGCTCCTTCGATGATGCCAGGGATGTCGGCCATGACGAACGACCGCTGGTCGCGGTAGCCAACGATACCCAGTGAGGGCTCCATCGTGGTGAATGGGTAGTTGGCAATCTTCGGGCGGGCATTGCTGAGGGCACTGACGAGTGTCGACTTGCCCGCATTGGGGAACCCCACCAGGCCCACGTCGGCCAGCAGCTTCAGCTCGAGGATGATGGTCAGCTCCTGCATGGGCTCGCCAGGCTGGGCGTAGCGCGGAGCCTGGTTGGTGGCCGAGCGGAACTGGAAGTTGCCCAGACCGCCTCGACCGCCCTTCAGCAGCACAATCTCCTGACCATCGTAAGTGACGTCGCAGATGTACTTGCCCGTCTCGGCATTGTAGACAACGGTGCCGCAGGGCACGTCGATGTAGACGTCGCGCCCGTCGGTGCCGTGACACTTGTCCTTGCCCCCGTTGCCGCCGTGCTCGGCAAAGATGTGGCGCTCGTACTTCAGGTGCAGCAGCGTCCAGTAGTTGTGGTTGCCGCGCAGAATGACGTTGCCGCCGCGTCCGCCGTCGCCCCCGTCGGAGCCGCCGTTAGGGTTGTACTTCACGTGCTTCAGGTGCATCGATCCTCTGCCGCCCTTTCCCGAGCGGCAGAGAATCTTTACGTAGTCTACAAAATTCGATTCTGGCATGATTCTTCTTTACTAAATGGTTTGAGCACCGGTTATTGGTGCGGTTTGATCACAATCTTCTGTCCGTTATAGAGATAGACGCCGGCAGACGTAGGTCGCTTGGTGCCATAACGGATGCCCTGCAGCGTGTACCACACGCCATCGTCCATGGTCCAACGGATGTCGTTGATGCCCGACGGGTCGTTGATGTCGATGACGAAGGGTTCCCATGGTGTGCCGATACTGCCGTCGCTGACATAGGTCAGCGTGGTGCAGACAGTGCGGATGCTACCCTCGATGCTGGCACGTATCTCCATGGGCTGTCCGCTGCCCTCACCGGCAACGAGCAGGTAGTAGAGACCGTCGTCGGCAAAGGCGGTGCCGCGGCACTCACCGTCGATGAAGGCAGCCACCTCGGCGCCGGTGATGGGTGTGCCGTCGTCGGTGAGCTGAATCACGATAGCCATATTGTCAGGATAGCTGGCAGGGTCGAACGACGGGAACACCGATGTGGCGTTGCTCCTACTGGCAGAGGCCTCGGAGCGGAGGCTGCGCGCTGTGGCCACGGTTCTGACGGGATAGACAAACTGCTTCGTGACGCTGTCGAGGCTGTGGTAGAGGTAGCCCCGTCCGCTCTCCAAGACTTCGAGGTTGCCCTCCCAGCCGTAGGGACCGTAGTAGGCAAATGCCGTCTGCGACTTCACCTGGTCGCCCTTCTTCGGGTTGGCTCCGGCCAGGGCCATGTCGACGGGCATGGTGGTCAGGGGCAGATAGGGCAGCCAGTTCCAGTCCTTGGTGATGGTGACGCGCGTCTCGGCAAGCGGCACCTGCTCACCGTTGACGTTGAGCGACTTCGGCAGTTCGCTGCTGTTTTCCAGGCGTGACAGCTGCAGCTTGTACATGGTGTTGGCATGCACCTCCTTGAGGTTGCCGGCCCAGTAGTTGCCACGGCTGTAGGCCACGCCCGTACTCTTGTCCTTAAGTTGTGCACTCCATGACACCACGTCCCTGAACACGACAGACACGCTGGGGTTGGCCGGCTCGATGCCCATGGAGAGCCAGTTCCAGCCGGAGCGGATGCTGAGCGGTTGCTCCACGGAGTTGTTCTTGGTGAAGATGAGCGGGTGGTCGAAGTCGCCAAAGCTTACTGCCGGGTCGAAGGTGATGGCATCGGTCTGGGTGTTGTCTGTCAGGGTGATGTTGACGTTGGTGTAGGTCATGCCTGTCGTAGCATCCCAGATGCGGAAGGTGACGGGCTTACCCTTGTCGAGGTCGGTGGGCACGCCGTTGACGCTCTTCTGTGCCGTGCCGTAGACACTCATGGCCACGTAGGCGGCGCCACGCATCTGTCGGGGTGAGGCAATGCCGCGGCACTCATCGCCGATGAACGCTGCCAGGAGGCTCTCGCTGTTGCCCATGAGGATGCCGTTGACGTAGATCTGTCCAACGACGCTCATGGTGTTCTCATAGGCATTGGGGTCGACGCTCCACGCGGGCTGCTCGCCCTGCACCTTCATCACGATGCGCAGGGGCTCGAGTATCTCGTTGTTGCCCTGCAGACCGATGGTGACGTCGTAGTTGCCCACAGCCACCAAGGGGTTGACGCGGAAGCGCAGCGTCTTCGTCTTCAGCGGGTCGACGTCGTCGGTGCGCTCGCTGCCAATGAGTGTGAGCCACTGCGGCATATTATATAAGGTGTAGTACTCGGTGTTGCCGCCGCGGTTCTCAATGTTCACGTCGAAGGTGTAGTCGTCGCCGTATTGCTTGACGATGTTCACCGAGTCCTTCATCCACTTCAGCGTGTTCAGCTGCACGTAGGTCGTCCAGCGTATGGGTTTCGACTCGTTGCCGTGCATGTCGTGAATCTTGTCCACAGTGACATTCAGCGTGCATCCCTCAATGTCGCGTGCCTTGATGCCGCTGCCCTCCTCTAAGCGGATGACAATCTTGCGCTCCGAAGCCACGGGCTTGGCAATGATGCGGCTCTCCACCGGGGCGTTCTTCAACGGCGGTGCTGAGCCAATAAGCATTGTCAGGCCCAGCGGGGTGATGGCGGCAGTGACACCGCCGGTCGCAGCGGCGGGAGCCATGTTCTCGAGCGTCGACACCTTAGTGCTCACGCCGTTCTCCGTGCCAGCTTTCTCGAAAGGATAGTAGGCCACCAGACCGCGTGAATAGACATCGGTGGTGTCGATGCAGTTATACTGGTTAGCCAACAGGCGGCTCTCCGAGAGCGAGGCGTGCCAGATGCGCACCTCGTCGATGGTGGATAAGTAGGCCATGCCCTTGCCCAGAATGAGGCGTGAGCCCTCCAATGACGGCACGTCGCGCTCGGCGATGACTGCCGTCCGCTGTCCGTTGAAATAGAAGCTGGCAGCCTGACCGCGCACCACGTTCAGGGCCACGTGGTTCCATGTCTGTTTGTTGGCGAAGTCGGCGTTGCTAGCCACCACCTGTTCCATGCCTCCGTAGCGCAGCATCCAGTCCTGCTGCTGGTTGATGTAGAGGCGCAGGCGGTTGCTGTCGTTGCTGCCTGTCTCGAAGACGGTCTGTTCGCCACTGGCTTTAGTGCCTGCCGGGTGTACCCACAACTCAATGGCATAGCTGTCGCCCTGGCCCGTATTGATGCGGCTGATGTCAGCCTCCACGCCCTCCTCGTCGTCCAGCCGGAGGGCATAGTTCTTGTTGTCCAGCAGCCAGGAGTCGTTGACCACGAAGTCGTGGGTGTGGCGTGTGTCGGTGGCCATGTGGCCGTGGCCTTCCTTCATGGGCCAGTAGTTGGCCAGGCCGTAGACATAGTTGTCCTTCGTCTGGTTCTTAGTGGCGGCAGCCTCAGTGACGTTGCGGTAGATGTTGTACAGTGCCAGGTCGTGTATGGCACCGTGCATATTGCCAAGATAGAGGTAGTTGTCGTCGCTGTAGTGTACCTGCTGCACCACCACGTCGTCCACCGTCTGGTCGGTGAAGAGTTGGAGCGTGGTGCCGCCATACTCTGCCAGGGCGCTGAACTTCTTCTCTGACGACTTGTAGCTCAGCACGATGTACGTCCACTCGCTCTTTGGCACCACGTCACGGCTGGTCTGCTGGGCCTGTCCCATCGTGACTATGATGTGTCCCGAGTCATCGACACTCAGGGCGAACTGGCCAGAGCCGAGCCGCAGGATGCTGCCCGAATCTTCCCATTTCATCCAGAAGTCCACAGAGAAGTCGCCATTGAGGAAAATGGGGTTCAGTGTCATCTGCTCCTCACCGTAGGGCAGCAGCAGCTTGGCAACGTCGTGTGCCACGGGCTGGTCGTTGAGCTTGGCAGTGACAATGATGTTCTTGTCGCTGACGTAGCCGGGGACGATGTCCTCGTTGAACTCCACCACCAGGTCGTCGCCATAGCGCAGGATGCCGTTGGCCGGAGCCGGCGTGGTGAGGTTGCGGGGGCGCACGTTGTCCTTGACTACAGTCAGCTCCTTACTGTACACGCGTATGGGATCGGTGCCATACATCGTCTCAGTGTAGGCGCGGAAGGTGTAGGTGCCCTGCGGGTAGTTGTTGTCGTCGCTCATGTTGAAGTTCAGACGCAGGTCGCCGCTGGCGGGCAGCACGCGGTCGCCGGCATTGGCCGAGTCGCTGCGGTTGACGAGGAAGGTGAGCTCCGAGGGCTGCGCCCAGGTGGTAGAGCCCTCGTAGCGGTACTCCACGCCCACTCTGGTCATGCCCCGGAACTGCCGGTCGAAGTTGGTGACCTTCATCTCCAGGTTGCCCTCGTTGCGGGCCAGCGTCTCAATATTGAGCACGGGGTCGCTGATGAGCAGGTCGACGGGCGACGACGAGGGCTTGAAGCTGATGTCTAACGACACCTCGTCGTAAATCTTCAGCGGCTGGTACTGCGACTGGAAGCGAATCTTCACGCCCTTGTAGTCCAGACGGCTCTGGTCGGTCTGGCGCACGGTGATAATCTTCTTCACCGTCTCGCCGGCGGGCACCCACACCGAGCGTCCGCTCACGGGCACGCCGTCCATAAGTATCTCCAGTCCCAGCGAGTCAGTATGCTCCTGTACGGACAGGTTGTAGGTCATGTCCATGGGCTGGTGGGTGTGGTTGTTGTTCGACAGGTGCAGGGTGAACTGCCCCGTCTGCCCTGCGGGCACATCGGTCAGCACGGCGCTCTTCGCCCCCACGGCACCGTCGGTGCTGACGGCTATGGCGGGCTGCTCCATCTGCTCGGTGCCGTAGGAGATGACGTGCTTCTTCTCTGGCTCGTAATACTCGGCATACTCCAGTCCCTCGTAGGGGTTGTAGCTCTGTCCGCCGCGCAGCAGGAAGATGTCGCCCCACCCTCGCGGCGAGCGGTAGATGTCAACCGTGAAGTCGGTGCCGGTGTTGCCGTCGATGAGGTCGTAGGCGAACTCGGCGTATGACTTTGTATTGTCTAAAGAGTCTCCCACGAGGCGGCTTCCGGTGTATCCCAGTTCCTCCTTAAAATTGACGTTCGTACCGAAGGTGGCTCCAGAGTTGACGGAGAACGATGTCTTGAAGTCACTCGAGAAACCTGCTTTTGCCGTCTCTTGGTATGTTGACGTCAACGTGGTGTCGCGGCGTTCTGAATAGGTATAGCTGACACTTCCGTCGAATGAGCGGTTCTCCTTGTAATACTTCCGGTCATTGAAGGCTTCAATCTTGTCCAGTTCGTTTTCCCTGAGCCTTTCACGCCACAGCCTCATCGACTCATTGTAGTGCAGCACCATGTCCTGCGACTGTCCGTTGATGCCCCTTTTCCATTCGTATGTACCTTCCTTTCCGTAGTTGGGGTCGCCGGGCTGCAGCCAGGTCAGGTATACGTCCTGGTCTGTCGTGTTCACATAGCTCTTGGCCTGAACGCTGTCCATGTATTCCAACAGCATGTTTCGCGTTTCCTCCAGCTTGGGCAGCATGGTCTGCTTGATTTCGAGGGCAGAGTACATGAAGTCGGTACTGATGCTGTCGTTGATGCTCACCGCGTCCTTCAGTGCCAGCACGATGCCGTTGGCCTCGCGGTGGAAACCCAGCTTTCGGCATGTTCCGATGATGAAGTTGTGCGACTTGCCTATGAACACGTCGCCGTTGGCTCCCACATACTTCGACCCCGTGCCGGTGCTGATGTTATCGGCTTCGGTATAGACGTAAGTCTTGTCATCTTTCCAAAGCCATGAAAACGAGCTTTTTATGCCGACCGTCCATAATGTCTCGGCCTTGCTGCTGGAGACGATGGCCACGCCCAGACCGACTACTGTTTTCAGATTGGCACCCCAGACCAAGTCCATTGCCTCCGTCTGATCCCAGTAGATGCCATCCACTTTGGATTCTATGGTAGTGTAGCTGCGTCCTGTCTTCCATGTCGTCTTGCCCTTTGCGCCTGGCGGGTCGCGCAGCACCATGTCCACGTGGTCGGGGCCAGCAGTGACGAAGTTGTTGCCATTGGTCAGCTCGCCCAGCACCACGCCGTTGAGCATTGGCCCGGTATAGGTGCGCTTGTTGCGCTCAAAGACGATGCTGAACTGGCGCGTATAGGGTGCCGTGATGTTGGGTGTTCCCGTGGTGAAGGTTATCTCGTTCCTGCCTACGCTGTCCAGGCGCACCTGGTTCCATTTCAGGTTGTAGATATCGCCCTCCTTCAGGTCAGTGACCGAGGGGTCGATGACGCGCGCCACGACGTCCTGCTCGTCGCTCATCTCGTTGGCCACCGTCAGCACCTGGCCGTTCATGGGTATGGTGTCGGCCACGGCCTGGCCCGAATCGTAGTTGGTGTAGACCTCAAAGCCATGCACCGCGAAGGTGTATTCCTTATGTCGTGCAAAGACGGGGAATCCGTAGGTGTAGCTGACGTCGCCGTTGGCCTGTCGCACCCAGATGTCGCTGATGTCGGTCTTTTCGGTGCTGCTCACGGCATAGTCCTTCATCTCCTTCTCGCCGTAGGCACCGTCGCCCTTCACCTGCTGCATGGTCACTTGCGGCTCGGCGAAGTAGCTCTTCACCAGCTTGGTGTTGTAAGTATAGTAGTTCCACACGCTGTCGCCGAACTCTTTGGCCTGCTTCAGCGAGTCGCGCAGCTCCTTTTTCACGTTGGTGAGGTCTATCTCGGGCAACGTGTTGAAATCCACGTTGGGGTTACTGTCTATGCGTATGCTCCTAGTGACGTACTTCAGCGGCGGCAGCAGTGCCGAGAACTCACCGGTGCGGGGGTCGGTCTTGATGTTGATGTACTTGGCATCGCTTCCAATGCCCGTCCAGGCGGTACTGCGTATGCTGGTGGTATCGCTGTCCCATGTGCGCTGCGACGTGGCATCGCTGATGAAGTCGTCCTTGCAGTTGAACGAGAACGACTCGTTGTTCAGCCTCAGCTGTATGGTAGCAGTGCCGATGTTGTTTCTCGACTCGCCGAAGCCCACGGCCAGTGAGTCGTTGCGCACGCCTCCGCCGATGCGCCCCACGAAGTTGACGAGGGTGGAGTCGGTGAAATTGTACTGCACGGCACGCTCGAAGTTATAGGTGCCCTGCGTGGGGAAGCGTCCGCCGCTGACCATGGTGTGGCCGTCGAGCCTGGCCTCTACATAGTGCTCGCCGATGGGCACGGAGATGCTGTAGAAGCCGTCGCTGTCGGTGGTATTCAGCTTTCCGTTGGCGGTGACCAGGTCGCCGTCGACGTAGAACTGTATGCCCTCGGCGGGGATGTTGGTGCCGGCATAGTAGATGTGTCCGCTCATGGGGAACGACGACACGTCCTCGAAGTCGATGTTGTTGGCCGTCAGGCTGGTGGGGCTGACGAACATCGAGCGGGTGTTGGGGTTGAACTCGTGTATGCCCAGTGCGGGGGTCAGCTTGTAGTTGGTGCCGCCCTGCTGGAAGGGTATACCTTTAATAATATAGTCGCCCTCGGTGTCGGTCAGACCGTAGAGTGCCAGGAGCCTGCCGTTGGGCACGGTGGCCGACGGGCGGGCATTGACACCCACGTCGGGATGATTCAGCTGGTAGATGCCGTCCTGACGGGCCACGTCGAAGGCATAGTCCTTGATGCCGATGCCCTCGTCGAGGGGCCAGTAGAGTATGAGTCCGCTCTCCGTTCCGCCGAGGATGCGTGTGTAGGTAGCGTTGAGTTCCTCCTCGGTGAGGGCCCGCTTCCACAGTCGCACATCGTCGACGAAGCCGGTGAAGGTGCTGCCGCCGGTGCGGTTCGAACCGCCGATGCTGAGCGTGACCTGTGGCTCGGGCAGCGAATAGGCTGCTGCCTGGCAGACGTTCCACTCTGTGCCGGCAGCGGTCATGGTGGCTGAACGCAGCGTGTCGTTGCCCACATAGAAGGTCCACGTTCCGCCCTTGTAGACGGCTGCCACATGGCTGAAGTCATAGTGGTCGAGCACCAGGCTGGGGAATTCCTTCACAGCGGTGCCGCCCTGCGAGCAGTCGATGGCATAGAGGTATGAGGTGTCGCCGGTGGTCTTCACGCCCAGCTCCAGAGCATTGGCCAGATGGAGGAGCATGCTGCTGCCGTCGGCGGCCTTGCCGGTGTGCTGCTTCTTGGCCCAGAGCTGCAGCGTCAGCTCTTTCTGCCCGTTCAGGTCGTTTTGATAGCGGTCGGCGTCGGCAGTCCACTGCAGACCCTTGCCCTCGCCCTCTATGTAGCGCGAGAGGAACTGTGGCTGGTCGGTGCTCTCGTCGGCGCTCGACTTCACCAGGTTCACACGCACGCCGGCAACGGGGGTTCCCGAGCCGAAGGAGATGTGCCCGGTGATGGTGCCGCGAGCCTGCGAGAAGCCCGGGGCTATCACCGCGTCGGTCTTCACCAGCTGCTCTTCGCACTTCGCGCCGTAGGCCTCCACGGTGTATTCATAGTAGGAGCCGGCCATCACGCGGTCATCGGTGTAGGTGTACTCCGATGCCGTGCCATGAATCTCGTCGGTGAGCACGGTCCACTCGTCGGTACCTATGGCACGGCGCAGCACGCGGTATTTGATGTCGTTATTGGCATCGGCACTCTCCACCTTCCACTTCACGATGACGGTCTTCTCTTCTGTTCCCGTCGAAGCCTTCACCTCGCTGATGTAGCTGCCTGCAGGCAGGTTGCAGGTGACGACATTCGAGTAGAAGTCGCGCTCCATGTAGGTGGTCTTCACGCGGTAGTCAACGAGGTCGCACACCGAGCCGTCGGTGTCGAAGGTGGCTTTCGAGAGCGTGGGGTCTACGTTAAGGCTGTTGTCCAGCGTGCGCCAGGCATTCTGGCCCTGGGGGCTGAACTCTATGGTCCAGTTCTGGCCCGTAGGCTCTATGCAGTATTCCCACACCAGGCGCACGGCCGTGGTGAATGTTCGGTCCTGCGCCAGCTTGATGGGCATCTCGAGCATGGTGTTCACGCTCCGCTCCCGCCACAGGTCGTACTTCGAATCGGGCTGCGCGGGCAGGGTGACGAGGCTGTTCTTGAATGTATTGCTGATGACCGAGGGCAGGAATACCACACGGTAGATGTATGTCTTGTCGTACTCTATGTCATCGTCGGTCATCTGCAGCTGGTCGGCATTGCCGTTCAGGGTGCCCACCACCACATAGTCAGCGGGCGACTGCCCCTGCTCGTAGCGAATGACATACCAGGTACCGTCGGTGCGGCAGTCTACCGTCACATTCTGACGGCCGTCCCAGCCCGTCTCGCTGCTGTTCCTCGTCCATTGTATGGTGTTGCTCCTGTTCCACTTGTTGAAGTCGACCTTCATTTCCGTGGGGCGGATGAAAGGCTTGAGGATGCCCTTGACGCTGGGCTGCTCTATCCACGTTACCTCTCCGTCGCTCTTTTCGTCATTGTAGTTCACGCCTCCATGGTACTCTATGAACACGGGTATGGTGTAGCTCACGTTCTGCAATCCGCCGGGCGAGCTGAACTCCAGGTCCATCTTGTTGTTCGACCGTGTGGTAACAGTCATCGGTTTTCTGCCCATGAGGCTGGTGGTGCCGAAGTTTTCGTACACCCTTTCCGTGTTCCCGTGCCCTGTCCAGATGGTGTACACGCCGTAGTACTGAGCGGCGCAGAGCGGGTTGCTGCGCTTGTCGGGCGCATTGACGGCCTTGAAGCCCACCTTGCCCTGGTCGTTCCATTCGTACTGCAGCCGTGGCATGGGGTTGTCCTCGGTCACTGACGAGAGGTCGAGCTTCTTTTCATACTCAAACCATCCGAAGGCATATTTGTTGTTGTAAACGTAGCGGCACCTGAACACGATGCTTTTGGCACCTGCGGTGAATACGTCGCTGGTAGGCAAATATTGCACGACGGCATAGGTGCGTATGGGACTGAGGAAATAGGCCGGTCCGTAGATGAACCTGTTCTCCACCGAACTATTTATATTCCCTGCATAGTCCATGGTCGCTTTGCCTATCAGCAGGCGTGAGCCGTTTTCCGGAGCTATATAGGCTTCCACTTCGGCGGCGACGGGAACAGAAGAGTTAGGCGGCGCTGGGAATACGCAGAAGCTGAACTCGTAGAAGATCTGGTCAGAATTGATGTCGAAGCTCTTAGATGTCGTAAACGTATGGAGATCCTTGGCATAGAAGTTATTCGCTGAGCTTATCATCTCGCTGCGGAAGTCGTAGGAGCCTCCGCCACTGTCGTCGGCTGTAGTCTGGTATTGCCAGTCAGCCAGTGCAGTAGTGCTGCCGGCCAGCAGTGCCACCAGCACCACGGCCATCATACGTAGGAAGTGTTTAGTCTTCATATTGATAGGACTTTTAGTTTTGTTTATTCAGCTTCAGTGCTACGGGGTAGTACTTGCCGGCCTGCAGCGTGGCACGGGCCGTGCCGGTGTAGGTGCCTTCGCTGCCGGTTACAGAGAAGGAGAACGGTTCGCCAGTGCAGGGGAACAGGGCCACATAGACACCATCGGAGGTTTCAACATCGAGAGTGATGGTGAGCGGTTCCCAGCCATTATCGCCTTGGGGTTCCCAAGTGAGTTCAAGTTCGTCAGACTTCTCTTTAGGTTCAACGGTCGCTGTCTGCGGATAGCCCACTACGCCGCCCGTATAATCATCTTTGTAGTTGATAGTGAGCGTTGTCACTGGAATAGCCTTATCTGTAGCCTTGTCCTTGAACGTGAACTTTGCCACGGCCAGCAGGGGCTTCATCGTGGAGATGTATGCCGTGGCCGTAGTTTCCGTCACACTGGTCACCTGAGCCACGCCATAGATATAATGATAGCGGTCGGCCACATCGCTGAGCGTTCCCTTTTGTTCTTTCAGGCTGACGGTGAAGGCTGCGTTGCCAGTTGCCAACGACACTTCGGGGTAGATGAGCGCCAACTTGTCCTGAGGACCGCACGTGATGCTGCCCGTAAACGTTGTTGTGACGGCATCCGACGCAGCGGTGAAATTGCCATAGAGGATCTCAGACTGAACTGCACTCACGTTCAGCAGCGTCGCCTCGTCGCCGGCATTCCAGCTGGCCCCCAACGTATTGGTATTGTCGGAGAGCGTGGCCCTGGTGAGGGGCACGTCGCTAATCGTCAGTCGTCGCACCTTCCTGCCGTCGGTGCGCTGTTCGGTGCCCTCCTGTCCGTCGTCGGAGGAGCATGCGGTCTGTACTGCGCCAAATGTCAGGAGGCAGATGATAAAAGCCAGGCTTTCGGCCGTGCATAAAAAATACTTCTTCATAACTGGATGCATTGTCAGTCTTGTGAGAAACCGCCGTCTGTGTCTTCTTCGTAGCCCGACATGGTGGCTGTCACTCCGCCGGGGCTGCCCTCAAGCATGTCGTGCCCGCCTTCCATCTGGATAGCTTGCGTTGTGGGGGGCGTGTACTTCGTCTTCATATCCTTACTTTTTTTGTAATCTGTCCTTCTCTGTCATGGGGCGCTGAAGATTACAGCGTGTCCACCACCTTGCAGATGTCGCTGAAGATGCGGTCCAGGTCGCCCAGACCGTCGATGTGGTGGTGCACGCCCTGCTCGCGGTACCACGCAATGAGGGGCTGCGTCTGCTGGTGGTACACCACGAGGCGCTTCTTGATGGTCTCCTCGTTGTCGTCAGCACGGCCAGAGAGCTGTCCACGCAGCAGCAGGCGCTTCATCAACTCGTCCTCAGGGACGTCGAGCTCCAGCATGGCAGCTACCTTGTCGCCACGCTCGGCAAGCATGGCCTTCAGGGCCTCAGCTTGTGGGATGGTGCGGGGGAAGCCGTCGAAGATGACACCCTTGTGCTCACGTCCGAAGCTGTCGTAGACGCTGGCCAGGATGCTCACCATCAGCTCGTCGGGGATGAGCTGCCCCTGGTCGATGTAGCGCTTGGCCGTCTGGCCCAGCTCGGTGCCATTCTTAATCTCGGCGCGTAGCACGTCGCCTGTGGAGATGTGCTCCAGTCCATACTTTTCGATGAGCTTGTCGCTCTGTGTGCCCTTACCAGAACCGGGAGCACCAAAAATCACGATATTCTTCATAATCAGTTGTTTGTTATTTAGTTTTTTCGTTTTTTCGTTATCTCGTTACACCGTTAACGTTATAACGACGTCATCACCCCTCCACAATTGAATAGATGTCGCGCAGGCCACGGCCTTGCTGGTTGTAGTCCAGACCGTAACCCACGATAAAGTCGTTAGGAATCTCCAATGCACAGTACTGAATGTCGAGAGGCACCTGCAACTTCTCGGGTTTTACCAAGAGGGCACAGATGCTAATGCTGGCGGGCTGCCGCGTGCCCAGTGTCTCCATCATACGCTTCATGGTGCGGCCCGTGTCGACAATGTCCTCGACGATGATGACGTGGCGACCAGTCAGGTCCTCATTGATGCCGATAACCTCCTTGATAGTGCCCGTCGACGTGGTGCCCTGATAGGAGGCCAGCTTCACGAACGACAGCTCACAGGGAATGGTGATGGCGCGCACCAGATCGGCTGCGAAGATGAATGCACCGTTCAGAACGGCCAACAGCAGTGGGTTCTTGCCCGCAAAGTCATGATTGATACGGTCAGCGACAGCTTTCACACGCTTCAGGATGTCAGCTTCGGCTATTGATGTCTCGAACGTCTTGTCGAGGATGGTCACTCTGCTCATACGCTTCGTTTTGTTAGAGATGATTGTTTTCAATGGGTTTCATAACTCGGTTGCAAAGGTACAAAAAAAAATGCAAACAACCATTCCTTTCGTGATTTATTTAAAAAAAGCTGGCAGAAGTTTTGTATTTTGACGAATTTGCCGTATCTTTGCATGCTGTATGAAGATTTTCACTGGTGCTCAGATACGTGAGCTTGACAAATACACCATTGAGAACGAACCCATCAAGTCGATTGACTTGATGGAGCGGGCAGCACGAGCCATCACGCGGGCTATCACTGAAAGGTGGCCGCAAGAGGTGCCCGTGGTGGTGTTCGCCGGTCCAGGTAACAACGGCGGTGACGCTCTGGCAGTGGCACGCCTGCTGACGGAGCAGAACTATCAGGTACAGACCTACTTGTTCAACATCACCGGTAAGCTGTCGGCCGACTGCACAGAGAACAAGCGACGCCTGACTGACCGCAAGGGGCGACCCCTGCTGACAGAGGTGACGCAGGAGTTCGACCCACCGCGCCTTGAGAGTGGCATGCTTGTGGTCGACGGCCTTTTCGGCTCAGGTCTAAACAAACCCCTTGCCGGCGGCTTTGCCTCGCTGGTGAAGTATATCAACGCTTCACAGGCTGAAGTGGTAAGCATCGATGTACCCTCGGGACTGATGACCGAGGACAACACTTACAACATCCGGGCCAACATTGTGCGGGCAACGCTGACACTGACGCTGCAGAACACGAAGCTGGCGTTCCTCTTTCAGGAGAATCAGCAGTTCGTTGGTGAGCTGAAGACGCTCGACATACGCCTCAGCCAGGAAGGGATGGAGAAAACCGATGCTCAGTACACCATCCAGGAGGAGCAGGACATCAGGCCACTGCTACGACCACGCGACCCCTTTGCTCATAAAGGCACCATGGGCCACGCACTCCTCGTGGCAGGCAGCTACGGCATGGCAGGTGCTGCCATCCTGGCCACACGGGCCTGTATGCGGAGCGGAGCGGGCAAAGTGACAGTCCACACACCGAAGCGTAACGTGGTACCACTGCAGATAGCTGTCCCAGAGGCAGTGCTCCATACAGACCGTGAAGAGACGGCTTTCAGCGAGCCCATCGCCACTGAGGACTATCAGGCCTTAGGCATCGGTCCTGGCTTAGGCACCAGTGAGCAGACGGCTATCGCACTCATCGCCCAGCTGCGGCGTGCACAGTGCCCAGTGGTGGCCGACGCTGATGCCCTGAATATCCTGTCGACACGGCGGGCATGGCTACAGCAACTTCCAAAAGGCATCATCCTCACACCACACCCCAAGGAGCTCGACCGCCTGGAGGGACAATCGGTCGACAGCTACGAACGGCTGACAAAAGCACGTCTGCTGGCAGAGCGGCTACATGGCTACGTCGTACTGAAAGGCCACCATACGGCCATCTGCATGCCCGACGGCCACATCGTGTTCAACTCAACAGGCAATGCGGGGATGGCAACGGCAGGCAGTGGCGACGTGCTGACGGGCATCATCACTGGACTGCTCACCCGTGGTTATGGACGGCGCGAGGCATGCATGGTCGGTGTCTACCTGCACGGGCTGGCCGGAGACCTTGCAGCTGAAGCCTTAGGACAAGAGAGCATCACTGCCAGCGACCTCATCACCTACTTACCCAAAGCCTTTTTGAGAATCGAAAACTGACTGGAAAAATGAAAGATGAAAGATGAAAAATGAAAAATGAAAGACAGGAAGATGAAAAATGAAAGATGAAAAATGAAAGATACCAACTATTGTCCCCTAACTCCCCTTAACTCCCCTTAACTCCCCTTAACTCCCCAAAAGACTCCCCCTAACTCCCCTTAACTCCCCAAACTATCGTCCCCTAACTCCCCTTAACTCCCCCTAACTCCCCTTAACTCCCCCACTCGCATGAAACGTATCCTCATAGCCCTGGCACTCATCGTTTGCCAATTGACGACAAGCGTCGCACAGACGCAGATTAGCACTTACAAGCCTGGCGTTACCACCGACGGTGCCATCTACTATCTGCCAAAGACAGCCCTGCGCATCCGTGTGCAGGTTGAGAAGACCAGCTATCAGCCGGGCGACTTCAGCCGCTTTGCCCAGCGCTATCTGCGCTTGAACGACGTAGCGCAGGAGCCCTCAGTGGCCTTCCGTGTGCTGACCGTCAGTCAGGAGGCCCTTGCTGTGCCTGACACGACAAAGGCGTACGCCCTGAAGTTCAATGCCAAGACAGCTGCCGCCAATGTCCGGCTGAGTGACGATGGCTGTCTGCTTGCCATCAATGGCGATCCGCTTTCGCCCAAGAGTGGCACAATAGACGCTTCCCACAAAGCTAAAGAAGCGGTCACAGTGGTTAATCCCCGCCGCTACCTGACGGAGGAGATTCTTGCTGCTGGCAGTACGGCAAAGATGGCAGAGCTGACGGCACGCGAGATCTATGACCTCCGCGAGAACCGCTCACTGCTCATCAAGGGACAGGCCGATTTCATGCCACAGGATGGACAACAGCTAAAGCTGATGCTCCAGCAGCTCGACGAGCAAGACCGCGCACTGACCTCGATGTTCAGCGGCGTCACTACTTGTGACACCACGGAGCACTTCATCCTCGTCTATCCTGAGACCATCAAGGAGCGCCGTGTGCTCTTCCGCCTCTCACTGTGGGACGGACTGGTTGACCCCGATGACTTGTCGGGTACACCTTATTATATTATAATAGACGACCTAAAGGCTGTCGCACCCGTCGACGAGGTGGCAGCGGCCAAGACGAAGAAGAAGCAGTACGAGGCTGGTGTCTATGTCAACGTCCCTGGCCGTCTGCGCTCAACCATCCTCCAGGGCATCGAGCCCCTGTTGTCACAGGAGTTCCCTGCCCCACAGTTCGGCAATGTGGAACTGCTCAGCGCCGACCTCTTCAACAAGCGCTACACCACGCGCCTCTGGCTCAACCCCCTCACCGGTGCCGTTGACAAGTTAGAGGCGGAACAGCCAAAGTAACTCCAGCCGCCGTTCCCGACGGTTCTCCGCCGGGCCTACTCCTCTCCTAGAAGTCCCCCACCTTTCTCCGAGAAGTCCCCCACCTTTCTCCGAGCAAACCTGCCTCTTCTTCGGAGCCAACAACAGAAAAAAAGGCTGCGCCATCGTTCATCACGGCGCAGCCTTTTATAGTTCTTTTATGCTTCTTTTTAGTCGAGGTTGACCAGCTTGTTGTCCGAGCCAAGCACCTCAACAATCTTGTGCTTGTACATCTTCTCCATCTCGTCGCGAGCAGGACCACAGAACTTGCGGGGGTCGAACTCACCGGGTTTGTCGTGCAGCACGCGGCGCACAGCAGCGGTGAAAGCCAGACGTGAGTCAGAGTCGATGTTAATCTTGCAGACGGCACTCTTTGAAGCCTTGCGGAGCTGCTCCTCGGGGATACCGATAGCATCGGGCAGCTTGCCACCCAGCGAGTTGATCTCGTCGACATACTCCTGGGGAACCGAGCTTGAGCCATGCAGCACGATGGGGAATCCGGGCAGCTTCTCCATCACGGCGTCCAGCACATCGAATGCCAGTGGAGGAGGCACGAGCTTGCCAGTCTTCGGGTCGCGAGTGCACTGCTCCGGCGTGAACTTGTATGCACCGTGGCTGGTACCGATTGAGATAGCCAGTGAGTCGCAGCCTGTACGCTGTGAGAACTCGATGACCTCTTCGGGCTTGGTGTAGTGCGACACAGCGCTCGACACCTCGTCCTCTACACCAGCGAGCACACCCAGCTCAGCCTCGACGGTGACATCGAACTGATGGGCATAGTCCACAACCTTTTTCGTCAGGGCGATGTTCTCCTCGAAGGGCAGGTGGCTGGCGTCGATCATAACGCTTGAGAAGCCATAGTCGATGCAGCTCTTGCAGGTCTCGAAGCTGTCACCATGGTCCAGGTGAAGCACAATCTCGGGGTGCTTGCAGCCCAGTTCCTTGGCATACTCCACAGCACCCTGGGCCATATAGCGCAGCAGGGTGGCGTTGGCATAATTACGGGCACCTTTCGACACCTGCAAGATGACAGGGCTCTTCAGGTCGCTGCTGGCCTTGATGATGGCCTGCAGCTGCTCCATGTTGTTGAAATTGAAGGCGGGAATGGCATAGCCGCCGTTGATGGCACGGGCGAACATTTCACGGGTGTTCACCAGACCCAAGTCTTTGTAATTTACCATAATTGTAATAATGACTGTTAAACGTTACATTACTGCTGCAAAGTTAAGCATTTCTTTCGACAATACTCATATCAGGCGCCGTTATTTGACGCATTTTAAGTTTTTTTATTCCAAGCATGCATCGTCTGAGAGGTTTCGTGCCAGTGCCACTTTCCTGAAAAGTTTTCATCTAAAGATGCTGCTATGTGCGGAAAAAGCAGTAACTTTGCAGCCAAAGAAGTATTGCCACAATGGAAAACGTAAAGAAAACAGCTAACAACGACAACCAACCGCAGCATGACGAACGTTTCATGCGCATGGCCTTGGCCGAGGCTCGCAAAGCCTATGACAAAGGCGAGGTGCCGATAGGGGCCGTGGTGGTGTGCCGCAATCAAGTGGTGGCGCGTGCCTACAACCTGACAGAAACGCTCACCGACGTCACGGCCCACGCTGAGATGCAGGCCATCACGATGGCTGCCAGCGAGCTGGGGGGCAAGTACCTGACGGAATGTACACTCTACGTCACCGTCGAGCCCTGCACCATGTGTGCCGGTGCACTGGGCTGGGCACAGGTGGCCCGCATTGTCTATGGCTGCCGTGACGAGAAGCGTGGCTACACTGTCTATGCGCCCCATGCCCTGCATCCCAAGACCACTGTCACAGCCGGCATCCTCGAAGATGACTGCCGCCAGCTGATGCAGGCGTTCTTTCGCTCAAAGCGGTGACACTTACGCACAAGGCGACATGGGGAGAGAACCGCGCAGAAGTTAAAAACCGGCGACACCCTTGAGAAGGAGTGCCGCCGGCTGATGTAAGAGTTCTTTCGCGCTAAGCGCTGAAAGATTACTCGTAGAAGCCAGTATACTTCTGACCGCTCATGCGGTAGATGTATCCGTAGGCAGGATTGTCGTCGTTGAACGAGATGTCGAACACGATGCTGTCGTTGGGCATGCCGTGCAGGTTCTTGGCAGCGCCAAGCAGCACCTTACCATTGGTAATGATAGCCTTGCCAGTGCCCTCTGCATCGTAGTCCATCTCAGGGCATGAGAAAGTCATGGTGTTGACGTCGCAAGGAATCTTCATGGTGAACTGCCAGAAATTGCCCATGTCGCTGATCCACATCTTATCAGTATCGTTGGCAGTTGTGTTGTAGGTGAACACATCAATCTCGCCCATTCCGTAGGGATCTTCGTAGAGCACAGTTCCGCTCTGGTCAACGATGTCGACTGTTACCAGCCAGTGGCCAGCCAGGTTCTGTACATTGGTTCCGCCGGGCTCTTCGTCGGTCTCCACATCGCAGGCAGTGAATCCGAAGCCGATTGCGAGGGCCATCATTGCAAACTTGAAATATTTCTTCATAACTGTTTCCTCCTTTCGTTTACTTGGTTAATGTGACAATGAAAGGTGCGCCGAAGTCCATGTTCAGGACAATCTTGCCCGTTGCGGGATCGTAGCTACCGTCAACCAGTGTGGGCACATCGTCACCCCAGTACCAGTCGCCATATTCCAGCAATTCGATGCTGTTGTCGTCGTTGAGCTGGATGGCTGCCTCGAGCAGGAAGTCGAGCGAGCCGAGGTACTGCGGATAGCGTCCGTAGGCATAGAAGCCGCCCAGGATGTCGCTAATAAGATAGGCATTGCCGCCCAGACTTGAGATGGTGATGGGAGCATCATAGTAGTGGCGTGAGCCATACTGGCTTTCGCCATAGTATGCGCTGGCAAAGTGTTGGAGGTCCTTCACCATGACAGTGCGTGCTGCTGAGACAGCAAAGCCGTCCTTGTTTGACACACTGTAGACCAGGTCGTAGAAAGCGCCCACTGCGGTATTGACGCTACCGGTGACGACCACCTTGCTCGTAATATCTTCGGTGCCCTCTGTAGCCTTGTAGCCAGGATCTTTAAAGGTGTCACCGACGTTCATCTCTATCCATGTGTCACCCAGCAGTTCCAGTTCTGCGAAGTGCGTTACCCGGGTGTCGGAGAGCTGATCCTCATCGTCGTTACACGAGGTCAGTCCCAGCGTCATCATGCCGAGTGCGAGGCTATAGAAAAATATCTTTTTCATATTGCTTGTCGTTATTTGAATTATCAATTTTCAATTATCAATTATCAATTCCCTTTACTTCACGTCCCAGAACACGCGGTCAGTAATCTTTCTGACGGCAGGAGTGTTGCTGTTGTACTTACGCGAGTCGCTCGAGTAGGGGATGCTCAGGCAGAGTCCACCGTTGCCCTTCGAGTTACGAACGGGAATCAGCAGGTCACCAGGTGTGTAGATCGTAGGATCAGCCTTCACCTGTGCAGCAGTCTTCGACGACACCTTGGGCACGTCGGTACGGCGCTGCTCACTCCATGCCTCCATGTGGTCGCGCATGAACAGTGCCACCCACTTCTGCATGTAGATGAGGTTCAGCTTGTCGGTTGTCGAACCATTCCATGCGCCATTGGCCGACAGGAAGTCAGCAGCATCAGCAGCCATGCCACGATAGGCAAAGTCGCTGGCCACACCAGCCTCGTAAGCAGCCTTGGCAGCAGCATCGTTGTTGTTGAAGCGCAGCTGAGCCTCTGCAATGAGGAACTGCAGTTCACTCTGCGTGAAGAAGAAGATAGGCATAGCGTGCGTGACGTCAAAGTTGATGCCGCTCACATCAGCATTCTTCGGTGTAGAGTTGCTCCAGAAGACGTTGTCCTGCTTTGAGCCGGGATAGAGGCCCACATAGGTATTGTCGCTGGTACGAGGCAGAATGGCGTAGCTGATACGCGGATCGTCCATAGCCTTGAAGTACTCCACGAGGGGGAATGCAGCGCAATGGTTGTTGGCGAGGTTAAAGACAGCGTCATACCAGGGGTTGTACTGTCCCTCAGCGTCGCTATACACATCCCATGCCACCTCTCCGGTGAAGAAGTTGTCGGCAGCCAGCAGGGTTTTCACCTTGTTGGTGTAGTCAGCAGCATTGATGTTGGCATCGATGAAGCGGAGGTACATGCGCAGACGCAGGGCGTTGGCATAGCCTTTCCACTGGCTGATGCTCTGATGCAGAACGGGGTCGGTCATCGTAATGACATCGTTGGCATCCAGGTTGGCCTCGGCCTCGTCGAGCTCCTTCAGCACACCTTCATAGATAGCCTGACCGTCGTCATACTTCGGCGTAGAGTTGCTGCTACCCTGCAGTGCCTCAGAGTAAGGTGTCTTGTCAGTGTTGTCGACCAGCAGCTGATAGGTCTGCGTGCGCATCACCTGTGTAGCGAAGAGGTCAGCCGTGTTGGTGGTCTTCTCGGCCACTTCCTTCAGGTCCATCAGTGCACCGGCATAAAGTAAGCGATAAGGGCGAACGAACAGGTCGCTGGTCTCCTCAATGTTGAGCTCGGCCAGGTCGTTGTACTGGTTAGCCTCAGGACGCTGGTCAAAATACTGTACGAAGAAGCCGGCATAGTTGAACAACTGGTCGCCCGTGCAGGCTGCCACAGCATTGACGGCAGCGGGGAACTGCAGTGACGGAGTGATGTCAGCGCCAGAAGGATAGTTGGGGTTGTCGTTGATATCCATGTCGCAGCTCGTCAGCACCAGTCCGGCTAAAGCAATAAACATTATCTTTTTCATATTGTAGTCTCCTTTCCTAATTTAGAATTTAACGTTGAGGTTGAAACCGAACTTACGCGAGCTGGGGTTAGCACTGTACTCACCGAAGTTAGCAGTAAGGTCGTTACCGAATGTAGAGGTTTCAGGATCCACGAAAGTATTGCTGCTGGGCGTCCAGACAAACAGGTTGTTGCCGAAGAACGACAGGCGCAGGCCCTGTACGAAGGTTCCCTTGAACCACTTGCGAGGCATGTCCCAACCGAGGACCACCTGGCGCAGCTTCATATAGCTTCTGTTGATGAGGGCGAACGACTCAACCTCGTCGGCACCATTGTTCCAGTAGTTGTAGAGGTTCGTGCCATACAGAGGAATGTTGTTCTCAGCATAGACGGGTTTCATGATTTCTGCGCCGGAGTCGTCGAACTGCCCGGTTCCCACTTCGCCCACCAGGATGACCGAGTTGGGCACCACGAACGGGTTACGGTCGTTGTATGCAGTCTGAATAGCATTACCGGTGAAGTACTCGATATCCTTTGTACGCGAGAACATCAAACCACCATGACGCACATCGAGGTCGGCCGACAGCGAGATGCCCTTGTAAGTAAAGGTGGTGTTGAAGCCCATCTGGTACTTGTTGCTCATGAAGCCGACATCGACGAGGTCGTCGCCATTCTGAGGCAGACCATCGGCATCAACGATAATCTGGCCAGCTTCATTGGTCTTAGCCACGTGGCTACGCCAGACACCCAGTTCCTGACCCTCGACAGCATAGAGGCCTACGCCACCGCTGAAGCCGTAGATGAGTGCTTCGTTACCCAGCTCGTCGGGCAGGTCGATAACCTTGTTGTAGTTCTTGGTGAAGTTCCAAGAGATGTCCCACTTGAAGTCCTTAATCTTGATAGGTGTAGCGCTGACCAACAGCTCGATACCACGGTTGCGGACCTTACCCATGTTGATGTTCTGCGAGGTATAGCCCGAAGCAGCATCCATGCTCAGAGTGGTAATCTGCTTGTCAGTGTTACGGTTGTAGTAGGTGAAATCGAACGACAGGCGGTTCTGCAGGAAGGCCATGTTCAGACCGAACTCAGTCTCAGTGGTCATCTCAGGGCTCAGGGTCGAGCTTCCCAGCGTGTTACCAGCAGTGTAGGCGTTGGTACCAGTCTTGGCAAACGGGAAGTTAGAGTTGCCCCAGTAGCTCGACGACGTGCCGGCCTGTGCATACACAGAGTTAGTCATGTAGACCGAGGCGTCGTTACCCGTCTTACCATAGGCGGCGCGAACCTTACCAAACGAGATGATATCCTTCATGTTCTGCGGCAGCAACTCAGTAAAGATCCAGCTCACCGTAGCACCGGGATAGAAGTACGAGCGGTTGTCCTTAGGCAGCGTCGATGACCAGTCGTTACGAGCGGTCAGCGTCAGGTAGAGCATGTTGTCCCAGCCCAGTTCAGCCTGGCCGTAGACACCCATGGTGCGGAGCTTCGACTCATACTGCGCGACACTGGGGATTTCACTCGAGTTAGACACGTTGTAGAACGTGGGGATGGTCAGGTTGGTGACACCTGCAAAGACGTAAGAATAGCGATACTCACGACCATTCAGACCGAGGACGCCATTAACGTCGAGCTTACCAAACTGCTGGGTGTAGTTCAGCATCAGGTCGTGCTCAATCTGGCGGCGACGAGTGGTCTGCTGCGAGGTGCTACCCGTCATCTTCGAAAGCTGGTCATCAAAGTTAGGCGTGTTGGGATACATCACAGCGTAGTTGGGAGCACCAACCATGCGGTGACCCGTCGAGGTGTCCAGACCCAGACGATAAGTCAGCTTGAAGTAAGTCAGGAAGTCATAGTCCAGCTGGAACTTACCATAGAGACGCTCGCTCTCATAGTTGTTATCGTAGTCCTGAAGCAGCTGGTAGGGGTTGATGATGCCGTAAGGCGTGTAGTAGTAACCTGGCGTGTTGAAGATGTTGCCCAGGTCTCTGCACTCCACGATGGAGATGTCACGCGGTGTCTGCATGATGGCATTGTACATCGAGTTCTCCTGCTGACCAGCCGTCACGAACGAGTTCTTCTGGAAAGCATAGTTCATCGAGGTGCTGAACGTCACGTTGCCAGTCTTGTGGCTGCCACGGGCCGAGAAGGTGTACTTGTCGTAGCTGTCCTTCCGCGTGGGGATGATACCATTGTCACTGATCTGTGAGAACGACACGAAGTAGTTCGACTTGTCAGTAGCACCGTTGAACGACAGGCTGTTCGAGTAGCGGAAGCCAGTGTCGAAGAAGTCCTTGATGTTGTTCTCGATGGGCAGGTACGACTTGATCTGCTGTGTGCCGTTGAACTCACGGCCATAGCGCAGCGTCGAGCCGTCGAACTTCGGACCCCATGAGCCGTTCTCAATGTCGGTCTTGTCACCGTCCCAGCCCATACCGAAGCTGTTCTGCATCTGAGGCAGGCGCATCACCTGCTCCCACTGCACGCCACCGTTGTACTCCACACCGATGGCCTTGTTCTCCTGCTGCTTACCACTCTTAGTGGTGATGACCACCACACCGTTGGCAGCACGGCTACCATACAGAGCCGTAGCAGCAGCACCCTTCAGAATGGTCATCGACTCCACGTCGTCAGGGTTGATGGCGTTGGCACCGTTACCAAAGTCGTAGGAACCATCGAGGTCGCCATCGTAAGTAGCATTGTTCAGCATAGGCACACCGTCGATCACATACAACGGCTGGTTGCTGCCCGTCAGTGAGCTGAAACCACGAATGATGACCGAGTTAGAAGCACCCGGGTCAGCGGCACCAGTGTTGATCTGCACACCGGCAACCTTACCTGCCAAGCTCGACATCACATCAGCTGTGCGAGCTTCAGAAATCTTGTCACCATCGACAGCCGTGGCTGAGAAACCAAGGGCCTTCGACTGTCGCTTGATACCCATGGCCGTCACCACCACCTCATCAATGGCATTGGCATCGAGGCCAAGACGGACAACCATACCGTCACGGGCTGTCATCGTGTTCGTCTGCATACCAACATAGGTGACGCGGATCTGCGTCTTGTTGGCAGGCAACGTCAGCGAGAACTTACCCTGACCGTTTGTTACTGTACCGACATTAGTGCCTACAACGAGCACGCTGGCGCCAATGACTGGCTGATCGTCCTCTTGAGACACCACGGTACCACTGACTTTCGTCTGGGCAATCACTCCCCCAACCAGGAGGAAGAGGCCCACTAACAATGTCATTAGTCTTTTTTCCATAAATCTCTCTCGTTTTTTTGTTATTAATAATTAGTTGGGGTTTGTATATGTTAATCGATGAATTTCCCCATTATCCTGTGCGCCTCGACGGCGAAAAGAGCTGTTAACACAATGTAACAAGGCGCAAAAGTAGGCAATTGTTTTCAAAACGCCAAACTTTTTTAATAAAAATTGCCCAAAAAGGTGAAAAAAGTAGCAAATGTCAAGGTTTACGCCCCCAAAAACGTCACATTTATAAGCCAGAATGTCCAATTCACAATTAATAATTCACAATTAATAATTCACAATTCACAGTGTATAATTCAGAATGCACAATACAGAATGCAGAATCAAAGCTTATACAATATAATAACAATGTACGCGCGAAAGATTGTTCAATCCGCCAATCCACGGGCAGCCAATGGACGCCGCCTGTGTAGGGGCAGGCCCCGTGCCAGCCCGATGGCCCCTTAGGGCCAGTGTAAATTTGAAAAACAACTCAAACAACTCTAACAACCCTCCAATAACAGCCCCAAAACAAACAACATCCTGGGCGCAAGCGCCCATCCGCAACAACGCATCAGAGCCATCTCCCTAAGACATCCCCTCCCCTACAGCAACTACTATGATGTGGAGGTATCGGGTGCCAAGGCATACACGGCTGCCCTTGACGCTACTGCCGAAACCATTACCTGCACTGAGATTACCGACGGCAAGGTGCCTGCAGGCGCCGGTGTGCTGATCTACGGTGATGCAAGTGCCACGGTGACACTGACCCCGACGACAGATGCCGCCGCCCTGAAAGGCAACGGCCTGAAGGCCACCACACTGGCCAATGGAGCGCTGGCTGCCAAGGAAAATGGCACTTACTACGTCCTGAGTGGCAACACGTTCAAGACGTTCACTGGCACAGCCTTCACAGCCAACAAGGCTTACTTCGAGGCACCAGCCACTGCCCGTCCCTTCACCATCGTCTTCGGAGGTGAGACCACTGGCATCAACACCGTGCTGACCAACGGTGCCGACAGCAACGAGACATTCAACCTTGCCGGCCAGCGTGTGGCTGCTCCCCAGAAGGGCCTCTACATCGTCGGTGGCAAGAAGGTCATCGTGAAGTAATTCACACAGAGAACAATCACACAAACCAATTTGTTTCAAAGAAAAGGAATACGATCATGAAAAAGATATATTTGCAGCCTACCACCACACAGGTGAAAGTCGAGACACTGGGCATGATAGCCGCCTCTGACCCCAAACCGGTTTTCAACCCCAGCGAAGAAACCACCGTGATGGAGTCACGCCAAAGTCACAGCAGCGTATGGGACGACGAGGAGGAGTAACAGCCCCCTCACAGCCCCTTCACAGCCCCCTCCAACCTCCCCCTTGGGGGAGGCTTTTTTTTAGTTACCAAAGAGCCGCAAATGTGGGCTACTGTCCCCACGTTCCTAACTGGCACAATGTTTCAAATGTCGCATACGTTCAAACTTGTAGTTTATACAAGAAAACGACATTGTCATTCAACGCTTCACTTTTGATGTATATTACTATATATCAGACTGTTACGGTGAAGGATTTTTAACAGGCTCTATCCTTGGGTAAGAAGGTGACATTTAGGTGATTGAATCTCAGGTTTTGCGATCTGATTCTCGGGTTTTGCGAATCTATTCTCGGGTTTTACGAATCTATTCTCGGGTTTTGCGATCTGATTCTCGGGTTTTACGAATCTATTCTCGGGTTTTAGAAAAGAAAACGCCTGTTTTAAAAACGTAAGTCATAGGTTTACAACATGTAAACCCCATACTTACGACATGTAAACCCCATACTTACGACATGTAAACCCCATACTTACGACATGAAAGCAGCATTTTATTTAGAATAATTCAAGTTTCGCAAGTTTTGCGTAAGTTCTGCACAGCCGATGCCGTAGGCATCAGACAATGGTAGCCAGCCATTTTAATGGCTGGTACACAGGGCTGGGGTAGCGAGCGTGCCGTAGGTACGCGACAAGG
>JAFPZD010000009.1 GCA_017417465.1 Prevotella sp.
GAGTCCGAAGGACCTGAAGACCATCCGCTTCATCGACCGACTCATGCGTGCGGGCGTGCGTGTGTTTAAAATAGAAGGTCGAGCACGCGGACCGGAATACGTCTACACGGTCGTGAAATGCTACAAAGAGGCCATCGAGGCGGTAGTTGCTGATGCAGAAACACCATCAGGAGAAGATGGAGCGGAAGCGAAAAACTTCACCGAGGCTCGCAAGGACGAGTGGGACAAGCGCCTGGCAACGGTCTTCAACCGCGGCTTCTGGGACGGCTACTACCAGGGCCAGCGGCTGGGCGAATGGAACAAGTCCTACGGTTCGTGTGCCACCGAGCGCAAGCAACTCGTGGGCCGCGTCACGAAATACTTCTCTCGCATCGGCGTAGCTGAGGTGAGCGTGGATGCTTCGACCTTCCAAGTGGGCGACCGCCTGTTCATCTCCGGTCCTACCACAGGCGCATTGTGGGTCGATGTCAGCGAGATTCACGACAACGACGGCAACCCCACCGACGTGGCGCGTCAGCATGAGCTTGCCGCCATCCGCGTGCCCGAGAAGGTGCGGCCCAACGACAAGCTCTTCAAGATTGTTAAGGAAAAAGATTTGGCGTGATAAACAAAATGAGTGAAATTGCCCGGGCAATTTCACTCATTTTTCTTTTTTTTCAACTATATACTTGTTGCCCCCCGCTGGGGGGTTAAGCTTACTTCACCACAAACTTGCGGCCGTTGTGCAGGTAGATGCCCTTGGGGAGCACAGATGCCACAGAGGTCACAGAGGAAACGGAGGTCACAGAGACTCTGCGTCCGCTCAGGTCGTAGATGGCGCCACGGTCCTGGCTGCCGGTTGCAGGAGTGTCGGCGATGCCGCTGATGCGCTTGTTGATGTAGTCGATGCCGCGCTTGGCGTTGATCTTGCCGTAGCCCCAGCGAATGGGTTTGCCGGATGTGAAGTCGTCGTAGTCCGACGAGTTGGCCATCACGTCCTTCACGTCGTCGAGCGTCAGCGTGGGATCGGCCTCAAGCCACAGCGCCACGATGCCGGCCACCACGGGGCAGGCCATCGACGTGCCGCTCTCGGCGGTGTAGGCGCCACCCTGCCAGAGCATGCTCTCGTCGGCGTCGTCGCTGAAGGCATACTGGCTCATGGCCGACACGATGTTGACGCCGGGCGCGCAGACCGTGGGCTGCACGATGCCGTTGAACGACTCGCCGTAGCTGGAGAACCAGGCAATGTCGTTGAGCACAAACGGTTCTTCGTCTTCGTCCTCAGGCATAGAGGTGTCGGTAATGGTTCCGTCGTAGTCGCGCTGCAACGTGTTGGTGCAGTAGGCTCCCACGCTGACGACACGTTCTGTCGACGTCCAGTCGCCGCCCGAGATGTCGCTGTCGCCATCTACATAGCTGGGCAGGCCGAGGTAGTTCTTGCCGGCAAACCCTGCCACGTCGTCCCAGAGGTCAATCTCGGTGCCGTCGTCACCGCTGATAGTGAGTTCGAACAGGTATAACTCGATGCTGCCCTTCGGGTCGACGCCGCCTTCAGCCACGACGCTCACCGAAAGTCGGCCGTCGCCGTTGTCGGCAGCAGCCATGGCGATGTTGCCGTCGAAATATTTGCCCAGCGTGGCATCGCTGCTGCCCGACACCTCCAGATACTCCATCTCGCCGCCCAGCGTGGCCGTCACGGGGTCAGACTGCCACACGGTCTTGAACGACCCCATCGACGATACCGACCTCAGCGCGAGCTTCACGCTCACCTGGTTGCCAGCGCGGGTCATGCCCGTCACGTCGGAGGAAAGCTGGAGTTCGTGTTTTCCGGTCTCATCATCCAAAACGCCGAGCATCAGCGTCTTGGCCGACTTCTTTGACGACGTGAACTTCTGGTAGAGGTGCACGGGGTAGCCGCCCTCGTTGCCTGCCGAGAACACGGGGATGAGGCTCTCCGAGGCAGCCTCGATGGCATGTGTGACGCTGCTCGTGCCGTCGTGGGCTCCGGCGTGGCTGTTCAGGCTGGCGCTCAGCACGGTGGGCTGGTCGCTCTGGTTGGCATAGGCCACGGCAAAGGCGAGGGCTTCCTCAATGGCGTCTTCTTCATCGTCATAGCGGTTCTCGTCGAAGTATCCTGCGGGAATGAGCACCAGGTCGGCATCGGGTGCCATACCGCCGAAGCCTTGCGACGAGAGGGTGCCTGCAGCAATGGCCGAGGTGTGGGTACCGTGGTATTCACCGCTCATGTCGGTGGTCAGGCTGGCTATGAGCTCCGGCGTGTCGAACACCGAGCCGGGAAAGGTGTAGTCGCCCGCTTCGGGGTCGCTCACGCTGAACTTGCGGCCCTCGTCGCTGTTGTTCAGGTAGACGCACTTGATGCGGCTGCGGCCCTGGCTGTCCTTGAAGGCCGGGTGCTGGAAGTCGATGCCGGCGTCGATGAGGCAGATGTTCACGCCCTTGCCCGAGTAGAGTGTGGCGCCGTCGGGCAGTGTGGGGCCGTTCAGCAGGCTGACGCCCGTGGCCTGGCGGGCCTTGTCGGTCTTCAGCCGACCCTTGTGGCCCGAGTCGATGCGCAGCACGCCCTTGATGCGCTGCAGCGCGGGCACGCTGTCGGCAGAGATGCTCACCGTGGCCTGCTGGCCCAGCTTCGTGCGCACCACGGCACCGGCGGCCTTCATCTGTCGGAAGGTCTCGGCGGCATTCTCGGGTGAAACCTTCACCACGAGCGTCACCTTCTTTCCACCCTTTTCGGGAGCCAGCTGCTGGCCGCCGCGGTGTGTGTGGGTCATTTGTTTCGAGATGCTGATTTGCGCCTGAGGGGTCAGTTTCCCCTGCGCCATTGTCATCAAGGCAACAGCCAGCATGAGGCAGAGCGATAGTAATTTTTTCATGCTATATTCTTAAGAGATTGAATGATGTGTGCTAATCACTTGCGAGAAGTGTCGCCAGTAAAGAAACAAGTCGCTTTCTCCACCTCCTTGGAGGGGGCGGAGAAAGCGCAGGATGAATCTTGTGCTGCAGCAGTAGGTGCCTACTCGCCGTAGACGCGGGTGGTGTGCTTGATGAAGAGACCGCCGAACACAGCTTGGTCGATGTACTCCACTTGTGTCACCTTCTGAATGCCACCATTTTCTGCGGCCTGCTTGATGTTGTTCTGCTCTCCTTTCGACGACCAGAGGCCGAGGATGTAGGTCGATGTGGCCTCACCCACCTTCTGGCCGATGGGAGCCTTTTCTGCCAGAGCAGCACCGCTGTTGATAGTTGCGCAACTTGTCAGCATGCTGACGGAGAGTGCTGCCGAAGCAGCGAAAATCATAAATCTATTCTTCATAATACCCAAAATAAAAATAACATGGGGCAAATTTACGATTTTTTTCCCAAATAACAACGCTTGCAGCCGTTTTTTTTTATTCCGTGACGAGTGCTTTTCGTCGCAACGGGCGCATTTCGGCGTCAGCGGACGTCTTCCAGGTCTTCTATCTGGTCGAGAATCTCCTGATACTGGCGCTGCGTCTTGAAGTGCAGGCGGAAGCCGATGATGGCACCGATGACGCCGCCTACGATGCCGGCATAGATGAGTCCCTGGCCCTCGTAGCCGCCCTGCTTGTAGCCCTCGTAGAAGAACCATCCGAGCCAGACGAGCAGCAGCGGGATGCTGACGAGCAGCCACTGGTTCTCAAACTTCTTGGCGCGGGCCATGCGGCGGCGCACTTCCAGCAGGTCGTTATTCATGATGTTGCTATTGCGCACGGCACTGCTGTTGTAGAACGTGGCGCCAGCGCAGACGAGTATAAACACGCTGGTGGCAATCCAGAAAGCCACGGAGTAGCCGGCAAGCATGACGAAGGCCCAGTAGCCATAGGGCACCATGAGCACGGCGACGGCCATGAGAATCCAGTAGCGGCGGCTGATGCTGCCGGCGGTGTCGCGCATGGAGCGGCGGATGAGGCGGTCGTTCACTATTTCCTGAGCGCTCAGCTTCTTCTTCAGGGTTTCCATTTGCTGGCGCATGCTGTTGAGTTCGAAATCATTCATTGTTTCCATAATTTTTACTTGTTACCTTGTTACTTTGTTACCTTGTTACTTTGTTTCAGTTGCTCTCTGATTCTGTACAGGCGTACACCGACATTCTTAGCCGAGATACCAACAATCTGACCAATCTCGTCGTAGGGTAGGTTCTCGAGCCAAAGCAGAACGATGGCGCGGTCAAAAGGCTGCAACTTGGCGATGCGCTTGTGGAGCATGTCCACCTGGCGCGTGTCCTCGTCGCGATCTTCAAAGAGGTTGATGTCCATAGAGAGGCGAGCGGTGGCCTGCCGACGCTTCTTCCGGTCGAGGGAGATGCAGGTGTTGAGCGCCACACGGTAGATCCACGTGCGGATGTCGCTGCGCTGTTCGAAGCTTTCGAAGCCTTTCCACAGGTTCACTAGTACTTCCTGGAAGAGGTCGTTCACCTCGTCAGCATCCTGCGAGAACATGTAGCACACGGTGTAGATGGTGCTCTTGTGTTCCGTGACGGTTTTCGTGAATTGCTGTTCAAGTTGTGTCATTGTCGTCTTGTTGAATTAGAGATTTTTACCCGTTAGACGCACAAAGATAACAAAAAACTACACGAAAATGAGAATTATTTCTGCTTTTTGTTGTAATTTTGCGCACTAAATCAGAAGAAGTTATGACGATCAACGAAATTCAAGACGAGATTATCGAGGAGTTCGAGGGCTTCGACGACTGGATGGATAAGTATCAGATGCTCATCGACTTAGGCAACGACCTGGAGCCGCTGCCCGAACAGTATAAGACGGAGCAGAACCTCATCGACGGCTGTCAGAGCCGTGTGTGGGTGCAATGCGACCTGGTGCCCGCAGCCGAAGGAGATGCCAACGTGATGCATCTGCAGGCAGATAGCGATGCACTCATCGTGAAAGGCATCGTGGCCTTGCTGCTGCGAGTGCTCAACGACCACACGCCACAGGAGATTCTCGATGCCGACCTCTACTTCATTGAGCGCATCGGCCTGCGCGAACACCTCTCCCCCACCCGCTCCAACGGCCTGTTGGCGATGGTGCGCCAGATTCGTGCCTACGCCATTGCAATGAGATAAAGGGTATAAAGATATGCGCAAACTGAGTATCCTTGAAATGAACCGCCTCTCGGTGGAGGAGTTCCACGAGGCAGAGAAGATGCCACTCGTGGTGGTACTCGACGACGTGCGGTCGCTCTATAACGTTGGGTCGGTGTTCCGCACGTGCGACGCCTTCCGCGTGGAGGCGGTCTACCTCTGTGGTATCACCGCCACACCCCCGCATGTAGAGATTCACAAGACGGCACTCGGAGCCGAGGACTCCGTCAGCTGGCGCTACTTCAA
>JAFPZD010000128.1 GCA_017417465.1 Prevotella sp.
CTGATGCCGTGACGATGGAGTACAACGCGGGCGACATCCTCCGCTTCGACGGCACCAGCGACGGCATGCGCACCATCATGCACCTCACTCCCGAGTCGTCGCACCCCGTGACGTTCGACTTCTTCCGCTGCCAGGATGCCGCAGGCTACAACTATCCCATCGTCCGCATTGGCGATATGCTCTGGATGCTGGAAGACCTGCGCCCGCTGAAGATGGACGAGCTTATCAGAACCGACAAAGCGAACATCTGGAAAGGGGTAGGCGACTATGAGGCTGCCGAGTTCGTGGTGGGCGACCGTGCCTACTACACCGTACAGGGTGCTCGCATGGCGATGCCCGAGGGCTGGGAGATGCCTTCCATCGACGAAATCTATGCAATGGTGAAGGAACTTGGTAACGACAGTCTGAAACTGGGCGACTTCATGAAGGATCGCGATGCCGACTGGCCAAAGTCTCTGGTTGAAGGTCCCGACACCATTCACATGCAACTGATGCCAAACGGCTACGTAAACAGGGATGGCGAACTGACAAGCGATGAGAGAACAGGTGCATGGCCCACCCGTACCACCATCAACCACGGATGCCCGGCAACTTTTGAGATTGGCGCGCTCAACTCCGTTTTCCATCCGTTGGTCATCCACGATAAGCGCTGCGCTTTTTCCGTTCGCGGCTGTCGCCCCGCTCCCTCCGTCTATCAGGAGATGCTACAGACGTTGTTCGACTCCGAGAAGCAACCTGAGGTAGCGCCCATCAAGAAAATGCCCATGCAGTTGGTGAACACCAACGGACCGTTAGGCAGCTATTATACTTACGGCTCCGCCCGCAACAGCATTTTCCTTGACTTCAGTGCGTGTCAGTGGAATTCAAGCACCAGCGAGAAACGTTCGGGTGTCCTCTATAAAGACAAGTTAGAAGGTAAATGGTTGTTTGACTCCAAGAATCTGGTGCCACTGGATGTCAACGGAGCCTATTGCAACAATCACCTGAGAAAGGTGGCAGCCCAAGGCAATGCCGATGGTTACGAGAATGTGGTCTATGCTTCGTGGAGCCGTCCGTTCAAACAGCATTTCAACGGTGACCTCGTATTTGGCGAAGGTCTTGTCAATATAACTATTTTTGGAGACTCCACGAAAAACCATTCCATCCTTGAGAACTATGCCACACGTCCGCTGCTCGATGCAGATGGCAACGAATATCGGTGGAAAATGCCATACTATTTTATGGGTTATACTATTGCCGATAACGGTAACAGACAGCTTTATTGGATAGAAGTGGGATGTGAATATTATGCCCGCGCCTTCAACCTGAAGTGTATTCAGGACCAAACGGGCGACGGCTTGGATGAGATTGTGATGAACGTCGGCAATAAGATTGCCATTTTCGACGGTGCCACGCTCCGCTGCATCCGCGAACGGGAGTATACCGACGAAGGCAGCGATGTCGGCACAGCCAACATGCGCTTTGATGTGGCCGATGTCACCGGCGATGGTTTCGAGGACATCGTCCTGCTCCTTAACAAGAACGTTGAACTGGGCTATCTCTATGTTTATAGCCAAGGCCAAATTGACCAGGAGCCTGTCTTTACGAAAATTCTTGGCTCGTCGTGTCTTTTCTGCGACGTGAAAGTGGGTAACATGAGCGGGCACGACTTACCAGAGATTGCCTTCCTGACACGAGGAAGAGTCAGTGAAACCAAGTTACAGAAGACAGGCTATCTGTATGTATCACGCTTAGAATATGATGAGAATTTGGAACTTAAGGAAAAAGTTGTCCTGCCACGAACAAGCGTTGATTGTTTTGCTACGAACGAGAGTCAGTGTTTCCGTGTAGGCAATATGGACCTTGTGTTCGGTTATTTCCGCGGCCGCAGCTACAATCAGGACCTTGTGGTGGGCGATGGTTTGTGGCGCTTTGATGACGAACAGAAGAAACCAACCTATCGGTTCCAAGTTATGCCGAATGTAAAAACCACGAACTCCATTCCTGCAGATGCCATCATGGCAGTTCAGACCAGAGACAGTGGGGGCGACAAAGAAACCCTTATTTATATCTGGAACATTCCCTTAAGCGTTGATCAGAGGTCTTCAGACAATGATTCCCAATACAATACAGTGGCTGAGTTTCGGGAAGTGTGGCTCACAAATGATGGCAATACGGTAAACCATTCTAACAACTTCAATGTGGATATCTTCGGTTGGGGAAATGTTGGCGCCTGCTATAGCAATTGGAAGAATACGGAACTCTCAAGGTACTATAGGGGGGGAGGTTATAATGTGGAAATTATTTCTCATCCCGTCTTATGCAAATTTGTAGACCGTGAGCGTGCCAAGCACTTCCGCTTCATCAGCCACGAGGTAACATTCAGCGAGCCTCGCATCTATGCTGCCATTGCCGCCGCACCTTACTATAAGGGACTTGAAGGCGCTGACAATGCCCAAACGTCGTGGGGAAAGAACACATCCGACGGTACCAACATATCAAAGTCTGACGAATGGACGGGTTCGGTTATCATGGGTTACGAACACTCGTACAGTGCTCCGTTCCTCAGCGCCATGAAGGCCGGTGTGGAATTCACCGCCAAGGTCAGTGCAGGCGCAAGCATTGCAACAGGCCACGAGGAAACAACCACCTACGGACAGATCTACACGGCTATCAAGGACCATGTCATCGTCATGCAGGCCATGCCTTACGATACCTATACCTACGAGATCATAGGCAGTGACGAGCCCGACGATATCGGCATGAACTTCGTTGTATCCATGCCACGCGACCGCAGGTTTGTTGGCGTCAAGCTGGAAGACTACGTTCGTCTGACCGCCGACCAGAAGGGAGTGGCAAAGCCTCAGAAATACCTGACAGCAACTCCCGGCGTGCCCAGCAGCTATCCGGTAAACTATAAAGACCTTCCCATGTTCATCGACAATGACCATCCGTTCCTGCAAGGTAAGGACGCCAACGATGGCGAAACCTACGAGATGGCGGGAACAGGCGGCTTCACCACACGTTCCATCAGTCTTGCCACCAGCGACTCAAACACAAAAACGGTGAAAGTGGGCGTTGAAACAGAACTTGTTGCAACCGTCATGGGCGTCAAGGCCGGAGTGGGCTTCAGCTATAACAATACCAACGAGACCACCCACACCATCGGCAAGGAGTTTGTGGTGTCGGGGTCTGTCCCGGGCTTGCCGTCACTGAAAGACCCCAAGTATCCGCAATTCAACTGGAATATCGTGTGGTACTATGTCAAGGACGAGGGTGGCATCTATCCCGTCGTGAACTATGCCGTAACGGAGAGATAACAGCGCTGACATTCACAGTATATTCGGGTGCTACCTTTGTGCAAGCAAAGATAGCACCCGTTTTGTATCTGCCCAGCAGGAAGAGAGCGGACTGAACCCTCTATAATCAACTACATCGTGACGCGGTAACATTACGTGGCACATCCTCCAACCAACTTTCTCTCCTTGAATTCGCGCTCTTTAACGTAGTTTAAGGGGTCGGCTACACTAATTAAAAAAAAAAATGTGTACCTTTGTGCCCGCGCTCCCTCTAAAAACAGTCAATACTCAAACAACTCCAAACATTAACAACAATGAACAGAACAACTACTTTCAAGGTCCGCGCAGCACTGATGCTGCTTGTGTCCATGCTCACCACTGCGACGTCAGCTGGTGCAGCCGACGTGATTGACCTCACGTTCGCCGGCCGTGGCGATGCCACCACGGTGGAGAGCGTAACCGTAACTAACCTGACACATCCCGACATTGCGCCCGTGACGCTGAGCGGCTCGGCCACTCTGCGCCTCATCGACATGGCCGCTGCCATGCGCAAGGGTGACGTCAACGTCGACAGCCAGGTGGGCATCGGCGACATTGTGGCCATCACCAACGTCATGGCCGGCACCGACACCGACACTGGTCTGAAGACCCGCTCCGACGTTAACGGCGACGGCACGGTGGGCATCGGCGACATTGTCGCCATCACCAACCTCATGGCCGGCAACTTCGGCTTCAACAACGCCGGCGGCAACGCCGTGACGATGCAGTTCAACGCTGGCGACATCCTCCGCTTCGAGGGCACCAGCGGCCGGATGCGCACCATCATGCACCTCAGCCCCGAGTCGTCACACCCCGTGACTTTAGACTTCTTCCGCTGCCAGGATGCATCTGGCTACAACTATCCGATTGTCCGCATCGGCGACATGCTGTGGATGATGGAGGACCTGCGCCCACAGACGATGCCCAACCTCACCACAACCGAAAAAGTTAACTTGTGGAAGAAAGTTGGGGCGACCGACTCTGCTGTGTTCGTCAGCAACGAAAGGGGTTACTACAATGTACCGGGTGCCCGCAAGGCGATGCCTGCAGGGTGGGAGATGCCCAGCATCGACGAGATGTATGCCCTTGTGAAAGAGATGGAAGTCGACACCCTGCTTTGGGGCGACTTCCTGAAAGACCGCACCGGCTACAAATGGGACAAGGCGCTGATAGAAGGCCCTGACTCCGTCCACCTGCAGCTGCTGCCCAACGGCTACATCGACGCCACCGGCGAGCTGACAGACGAAGAGGTGATGGGTGCCTGGCTCACCCGCAACACTATGCGCCACGGCTGTCCCGTGACCTTCGAAATCAATGCGCTCAACTCGCAGCTCTATCCCATGGTCATCCATGAGAAAGGCTGCGGCTTTACCGTCCGCGGCTGCCGTCCGGCACCGTCGGTCTATACGGAGATGCTGGAGCAGCAGAAATTCTTGGAAACCGAGAATACGTCGGCAAGGCATAAGATTCCTATGCAGTTAGTGAACGACAACGGCCCCCTCGGAGCCTACTACACCTTCGGTGCTGACCGCAAGAGCATCTTTTTCGACTATAGCTTTACATTGAATACTAAGTATGATGGTTCAACCGCCTGTACGAAACGCTCAGGTATTCTTTATAGGAACACTGCAGGAACATGGACGGGCGAAAACAAGCAGTTTGTACCTCTGGATGTGAACGGAGCCGATTACCAGCACCATCTGCGCAAGGTGGCTCCTCAGGGCAATGCCGACGGTTACGAAAACGTGGTCTATGCCAGTTGGAGCCTGCCTTTCCAAGCATTATATCCATATAGTGCAACACCCACTGTGGCAGGCGAAGGCGTAGTCCGCATCTCCATCTTTGGCGACTCCATCCGCAACCATGCCATGCTCAATGACTATCGACTGACGCTGCTCGACTCCTCTGGCAATGAATACAAGTGGGAGATGCCATTTGTCGGTGTGTGGAGCCGTAGACGACCCGGTTATGAAGATAACAATTGCTATCTCAGTGACATCAGATATGAATACTATGCCCGTGCCTTCAACCTCAATTGCATTCAAGACCAGACGGGCGACGGCGTGGAGGAAATCGTGATGAACGTGGGCGACAAGATTGCCGTGTTCGACGGTGCCAGCATGAAGTGCTTGCGTGAAAGGAGAATATCGAGTACGAGAACCTTTACTGGCTCAGCTCACATGCGTTTCGATGTGGCCGACGTCAATGGCGATGGCTATGAGGACATCGTTCTCTTGGTGGACGAGGAGTTAACTGGTGGACACCTTTATATCTATGATAAGGGGCATCTCGACGAAAAGCCAATCTTTACGAAGCCCATCTTCTACCCATTAACCTTCTGCGATGTCAAGGTAGGTAACATGAGCGGGTTCGAACTGCCCGATATTGCCCTTTTGATGCGAGGCACTATTAGTGAGAGCGAAGAAGAACTGAAGAAACAGGGTACACTTATCGTTTTCCGTCTTGCATATAACAGCGATATGGAATTGGAAGAATCGCATCCGAATGTACAGACGGTTGATTGCTTCTACGCTGCCAGCCATCGCAAATGGGTTCTGGGCAATATGACTCTTTGTTTCGGCTATTTCCGTGGCCGCGATGTTAAAGACTTGGATGGCAACACGGTAAGTTATCCACAAGACCTTGTCGTAGGCTGTAATTTGTATCGTTGGGACGAACAGGAGGCTAAGCCTGTTTGTCTGACAAGCATCTTACAATCAGACCGATACACTGTTCCTGCCGATGCCATCATGGCCGTACAAACTAAAAAAGGCGACAAGGAGAGTCTGGTCTATTTTGAGCACGATCACTTGTTTTGTTCTTCATCTTGGCCACGTAGTAACTCCAAACTGTGTGAGCGTTGGTTAGACACTGATGGTAAGACAGTGAAGTCAAAGAGTGACTTTGGTTCAAGTATCTTCGGGTGGACTGATTCGCAGATGACTCGATTTCTTAATATGGAAACTAACCAAGAAACGAATGCCCATCCCGTGCTCTGCAAGTTCGCCGACCGTGAGCGTCCCATGAAGTTCAAGTTCAAGAGCCACGAGCTGAACTTCAGCGAGCCGCGCATCTACGCCGTCATCGCCGCTCCACCTTACTACAAGGACCTCGGCCCTGGCGGTGCCACCACGTGGGGCAAGAGCTCTACCACCAGCAACAGCACAGCCACGTCTGATGAATGGGGCGGCTCCGTTATTGCCGGCTACGAGCATTCCTACAGTGTGCCCTTCTTCAGCTCCGCTGAGGTCGGCGTGGAGTTTACTACCAAGGTGAGCGTGGCAGGCGGCATTGCCACCGAACATGAGGTGACTATGGGCAGCGGGCAGGAATACTCTGTCTCTGAGGAACATTCAGTCGTGATGCAGGCAACGCCCTTCGACACTTACCGCTACGAGATTATCGACAGCGCCGACCCCGACGAGGAAGGGATGGAGTTCGTGGTGTCTATGCCGCGTGAACGCACCTTCAAGCTCATGACCTTGCCGACTTATGTGAGGCTGATGGCCAGCCAGAAGAATGTGGCAAGGCCGCAGCGGTTCCTCACCTCTACGCCCGGCAACCCATGGAGCTATCCCATGAACTACGACAACGAGATCAAGTTCGTGGACGATGCCCACCCCTTCCTGAAGGGTAAGGATATGAACCAAGGCTACACCAACGAGTCAGTGCCCGATGGCATCGGCAACAGCGCTACCCGCTCATTGAGCATGGCTACTAGCGACTCCAAGACCAAGTCGGTAAGCTTAGAGGTGGAGACGGAGCTCGTAGCAACGGTTGGCGGCGCGAAGGCCGGCGTGGGCTTCAACTACGGTCACACGAAAGAGAACACCCACACCATCGGCCAGGAGTTCTCCGTTGGAGGCACGGTGTCTGGTATACCGTATAACGACCCCGACCATCCGGAGTTCAAGTGGAACGTGGTGTGGTACTACGTGAAGGATGCCGGCGGCATCTATCCCGTGGTGAACTACATCGTGACACGTTAACAGGCATTCCACCCGTTCGGCGGGCATGCACTTTCCTGCCGAACGGGTCCTGATTTAGCCCAAACACATATAAAGCATTTCCTTTACACCAGTAGAATAAAAAGTTGCTATTTATAGAGGAAATCGGTTATTAGAAACATTATTCGTAAGACCTCCCCTAACAACTCCTGTAGGAGGGGGATAAGTTACCTATTTAATTACTTTTGTAAACCGAAAATATCCTACACTTCCTACACTTCCTGCACCCAAAATTAGGTGTAGGAAGTGTAGGAAGTGTAGGATGTTTTTCGGTTTGTCTCGGGTTTTGCGTTCTGAATCTCGAGAATTGCGAGCTGATTCTCGGGTTTTGCGAGTTTATTCTCGAGAATTTCGAGCTGATTCTCGAGAATTGCGAGCTGATTCTCGGGTTTTGCGAGTTTATTCTCGAGAATTGCGAGCTGATTCTCGAGAGTTACGAATGAAGAGAGGTGGGTATAGAAAAGACAAAAAGTATTTGAGTTAACAAAAAAACATCCCGCTCATCCCGCTCATCTTGCACCCAAAAATAAGTGCGGGATGAGCGGGATGAGCGGGATGTTTTTTTACTTAAATTGAGTACAAGTACACTTCGAAGTGTAGCATTCCGCCAGTAAGGGCAGGTCAAATCAAGTAAACGACAACCACGAATGGAGCTTTATACAACAGTCAATAATTCACGACCTATTTTGTGGATACCATCCACGATGCGCTGCCGCTGTTGTCGACGTGGTCGTTTCAATCCGTTAGCATAGTGCGACAGTTGATGCTGGTTAATACCTGAAGCACGACTAATAGCTGCCAACGAAATGAATGGCTCATAGGCCTGCCATACCCTGACCGTTCCGCTGTTACTGGACGGTCAGGGTTGTGGATTTCAGATTCTTCTGGCTGCTGTCAGGGCCAATCATAATGATGAAGTCGCCCGGTTCGAGCACATATTCGAGCTGCGGGTTATAGAACTTCAGCAGGTCGTCAGTGATTTGGAACGTCACCTTCCGGCTCTCGCCCTTCTTCAGGAAGATGCGCTGGAAGCCTTTCAGCTCCTTGACGGGACGAGAGATGCTTGCCACGGGGTCGTGGATGTAGAGCTGCACCACCTCGTAGGCGTCGCGTTCGCCCGTGTTTGTCACGGTGACGCTGGCGTTGCGCCCCTCGAGCGTGATGTCGCTATAATTAAAAGAGGTGTAGCTCAAACCGTAGCCAAAGGGATAGAGCGGATCGTTGCGCACGTCGAGGTAGTTGCTGACAAACTTGCCATAGGCAGTGGCACCCTCGGGTACGGGACGACCCGTGGGCAGATGGTTGTAGTAGAGCGGCTCCTGCCCCGTAGCACGCGGCATGGAGACGGTGAGCTTGCCACAGGGCACCTTGTCGCCGAAGAGGACGTCGCAGATGGCATCGCCAGTCTCGCTGCCACCGAACCATACCTGCAGGATGGCTGGGATATGCTCCTGCTCCCACGTCAGGACGGTGGGACGTCCGGCGAAGTTAAGCAGCACGAGGGGCTTGCCCAGTGCGAGCAGGTCCTCGAGCAGTGCCTTCTGCACGTCGAATATCTCTAAGCTTGCGCGGCTGCTTGACTCACCGCTCATCTCAGCCTCCTCGCCCATTGCACAGACGATGACGTCGGCCTGACGGGCACATGCGAGTGCCTCCTGCCGCAGCTGGTCGCCATCGCGGAACGGCGTGGGGCTGTTGAAGCCGCCATCACGCTGCAGCTGCTCGTCGCTGGTGAAGTTACAGCCCTGGGCATAGCTGACGGTGGCCTTGCCAGCCACTGCGCGCTCCATGGCTTCGCGGAGTGTCGAATACTTGTCGTGGACGGCTGTCGGCGCCCATGTGCCTGCCATGTTGACGCGGTTGTCGGCCAGCGGGCCTATGAGTGCGATACGCCCCTGCTTACTGATGGGCAGCAGTGGCCGGCCGTCGGCCTGTGGCTCGTTCTTCAGCAGCACGAAGGTCTCGGCAGCCATATCGCGTGCGGCACGCCGATGCTCAGGTGTCAGGATGTCGGTGCTGCGGCGCACAGGGTCGAGGTGGACGAAGGGGTTGTCGAAGAGTCCCAGCTTGTATTTGGCCTCAAGCACGCGCCGACAGGCACGGTCGATGTCGGCCAGTTGCACGCGCCCTTCGTTGAGCGACTGCTCCAAGGTGCCCACGAAGCCTTCGGCACACATGTCCATATCGGTACCCGCACGAAGGGCCATCACCGACGACTGCTGCAGGTTGCCGAGTCCGTGCTTGGCCATTTCAGCGATCGAGCCGTAGTCGGTGACGAGAAAGCCGTCCCATCCCCACTGCTTACGCAGCACGTCGTCTATCAGCCAGCGGTTGGCCGTGGCAGGAATGAAGTCGACGAGGTTGAACGAGCTCATCACGGAGCCGGCACCAGCCTTCACGGCAGCCTCATAGGGCGGGAAGTAGTGGTTGTACATCCGCAGGTGGCTCATGTCGACCGTGTTGTAGTCGCGCCCAGCCTCGGAGGCGCCATAGAGTGCAAAGTGCTTCACGCAAGCCATCATCTTCGTGGGTCCGAAGTCGCCCTGATAGCCGCGCACCACAGCCTCGGCAATACGTGAGCCAAGGAACGGGTCCTCGCCACTGCCCTCGGCAATGCGCCCCCAGCGGGCATCGAGGGCAATATCGACCATCGGACTGTACGTCCAGTTAAGACCGTCGGCAGTAGCCTCCTTGGCGGCAATGCTTGCCCCCTTCTCAATGGCTTCGAGGTCCCAGCTGCAGGCCTGTGCCAGGGGAATAGGAAAGATGGTCTCGTAGCCGTGGATGACGTCCATGCCCATGAGCAGGGGTATGCCCAGTCGACTGCGATTGACGGCTGTCTCCTGCACAGTGCGGATGTCGGCATAGCCTTTCATGTTGAGGATGGCGCCGAGACGGCCCTCCTCGATGAGCTTGAGCAATGGGCTGTCCTTGCTCTCGCCCGTTGTCACACTGCTACCCGGCAACAGGTTGAGTTGCCCTATCTTCTCCTGGACGGTCATCTTGCCCATCAGGTCGTCAATGAACTTGTCCATCTTCTGCTGCTGGCCCTGTGCCGACAGCAGAAGGGTTGTTGCCAGCATCATGGCTAGCATGGTGGTCTTTTTCTTCATAATTATTTCAGTTTTGTGCCGGCAAATATGCCGGCCACCCGACAGGAAGGTGGCGGATAGCCGGCTAGTGGTTTACATATAGCCGAGCCAACGTAGGATGTCGTTGAGGTTAGCCACGAGCATGAGCAGGATGATGATGCCGAAGCCGACATACTCGGCGCGGATCATGAACGTCTCGGAGGGTTTGCGGCGCGTGATGAGCTCGTAGAGCAGGAACAGCACATGGCCACCGTCGAGTGCAGGAATAGGCAAGATGTTCATGAAGGCGAGGATGATGCTCAGGAAGGCCGTCATCAGCCAGAAGCGGTGCCAGTCCCATGTCTCGGGGAAGAGGCTGCCAATGGCACCGAAGCCACCCAGCGACTTGGCACCGTCGGCAGTGAACACGTACTTCAAGTCGTCGACGTAGCCAGCGAGCACGTGCCAACCGTACTTGATGCCAGCAGGGAAGCTCTCGAAGAATCCGTACTCGCGCGTCACAGGCTCATAGAGCTGCTTGGGCACGAAACCGAGCTTCAGGTCGGCGGTAAGCGTCACCTGCAGGCTGTCGATGACAGAGTCGCGCCGGACGACGATGATGGCTTGCCGCACCTTGAGGCTGTCGGCAGTGGTCTGGGCCGTGGCAAGCACATCGCTAAGGCGGGCCAGCTCGTCGGTAAACTGGTTGAACGAGCCCACGGCGCGGTCGTTGATGGCCACGATCTGGTCGCCCACCCTCAGGCCAGCCTTAGCAGCGGGCGTTTCGGCGAGCACGCTGTCAACCTCAGCAGGGAGGTACATCCGGGCGAAGATGGGCGACGACTTAATCATGTCGAGCAGGTTCAGGTCGCCTGAGAGTTGCAGTTGCATAGGCTTGCCATTGCGCAGGATGTTCACCTGCTTGGCGGTTGACAGCTGGCGGAACAGGTCGGCGCCGAAAGCCTTGAAGTCGCCCTTCTCAGTCGACAGCAGTACGTCGCCATCACGGAATCCGAGAGCCTTGGCCTCGTCGTTGAACTCCATGCCTTGGGTCATCTGGCTCACGGGCACGTAGGTCTCGCCCCAGTGGAAGAGCACCATGGAGTAGATGAAGAGTGCCAGCAGGAAGTTGACCAGCACGCCACCAATCATGATGAGCAAGCGCTGCCATGCCGGCTTCGAGCGGAACTCCCACGGCTGTACGGGTTGCTTCATCTGCTCAGTGTCGAAGCTTTCGTCGATCATGCCCGCAATCTTGCAGTAGCCGCCCAAAGGCAGCCAGCCGACACCGTATTCGGTATCGCTGTTCTTGGGCTTGAAGCTGAAAAGCTTGCCCTTCCACTTGGCAATGGAGACATCGAAGAAAAGATAGAATTTATCAACTCGCACGCCGAAGAGCTTGCTGAAAAAGAAGTGTCCGCCCTCGTGGAGCAGCACCAGCAGGCCAATGGCGAGCATGAACTGTAATAAGCGAATCAAGAATATTTCCATCGAGTTTATTTACTATTTGACAATTTACGATTTACGATTTATTTACGATTTGACGATTTATTTCTATTTACGATTTGACGATTTACTATTTACGATTTATTTACGATTTGACGATTTATTTCTATTTACGATTTGACAATTTACGATTTACGATTTATTTACGATTGGACCATTTTACTATTTATTATCTACGGCAGAACTATCGTCCCTTAACTCCCCTTTAACTCCACCTAACTCCCCTTAACTCCCCCACTCCTCTTAACTCCCTCTTAACTCCCTAACTCCTCTTAACTCCCCAAGAGGGCTGCCGCAATTCGTCGGGCCTCAGCATCGGTGGCGACGTAGTCGTCGTAGGTGGGTTGAGCGATGAAGGTGGCACGCTGCATGGTCTCAGCAATGATGTCGCCCATCTGGAGGAAGCCACAGCGGTCGTCGAGGAAGGCGCGGTTGACAATCTCGTTAGCAGCATTGACGATGCAGGGCATGTTGCCACCTTTCTCCAAGGCTTCGAACGCCATGGCCAGACAGCGGAACTTGTTGAGGTCGGGCTCGAAGAACTCCAGCCGCTGCGCCTTGAACAGGTCGAGGCGCTCACCACTGAGCGTGAGACGCTGGGGGAACGAAAAGGCGTACTGGATGGGCAGCCGCATATCGGGCACGCCAAGCTGGGCCTTCACGCTGCCATCGTGGAACTGCACCGCGGAGTGGACGATGGACTGGGGATGCACCAGCACCTGAATCTGTCGGGGGGCTACGCCAAAGAGCCACTTGGCCTCGATGACCTCAAAGCCTTTGTTCATCATCGACGCTGAGTCGATGGTGATCTTTGCCCCCATGTCCCAGGTGGGATGGCGCAGGGCATCGGCTTTTGTCACCGTGGCCAACTCGTCAATCGACTTCAAGCGGAAGGGGCCGCCGCTGGCGGTGAGCAGGATTTTCTCTATCTCGTTGCCGTCCTCGCCGACAAGGCTTTGGAAGATGGCCGAGTGCTCGCTGTCGACGGGCAGGATGGCGACGTGGTTCTCAATGGCCAGTCGGCAGATGAGCTCACCGGCTACGACGAGTGTCTCCTTGTTGGCCAGTGCGATGGTCTTATGGGCACGAATGGCGTGGATGGTGGGCGAGAGGCCTGCGAAGCCTACCATGGCAGTAAGCACCATGTCGATGGGGTCAGCCTCAACAATGTCGTCCAAGGCGCGAGCACCCGCATAGACTTTCACGTCGGGCAGGTCGGTCATGAGTGCTTTCAGCTCATCGTAACGGGCTTCGTTGGCAATGACGACGGTAGCAGGATGAAACGTGTGAGCCTGCTCGGCAAGCAGTTCCACGCGGTTGTTGGCTGTCAGGCAGTAGACCTCATAGAGGTCGCTATGCTCAGCGATGACCTGCAGGGCCTGCGTGCCTATGCTCCCAGTGGAGCCGAGAATACATATTTGACGTTTGTTCATATTTATAAATCCAAGAGGCCCTCAGGGAGGGCGATGGTGATGGTTTTGCCTTCCTGATCGACGGCAGTGATGAGCTCCTCGGCAGCGGGAACAAGCGTGCCGTCCTCCAGCTCGAAGAGCACGTTGACCGTCTGGTCGTCGACGCGGGCGATGGTGCCGACGGTCTTACTGGTTTTTGCATCGATGATGTCGAAGCCTACGAAGAAGCTCCAGCGCAGCTCATCTTCATCGTCGAGGGGTGTGAGGTCACGGGGGAAGTAGACGTCGCAGTTGGTCAGCTCGCGAGCACGCTCCTGCGTGTCGATGTCCTCAAACTTCATCAAGGCGGTGGTGTCCGAGCGGAAGCGGTACTCTTCGATGAAGAAGGGCACGAGGATGCCGTCGACCTCAAGCACGAGGTAGTCAGCGTCGACGCGGTCGAAGATGTCGTCATCGAAAAGTAGCGTCACCTCGCCCTTTACGCCGTGGGCTTTGCCAATGCGACCAATGCGGTAGACTTCCTCGGGCCTGATCATAGATGAAAGATGAAAAATGAAAGATGAAAAATGAAAGATGAAAAATGAAAGATGAAAAATGAAAGATTGGGAAATGAGGGGGAATTATGGTATGCGGGTGATGTGGGCACCGAGGGCGTTCAGGCGCTCCTCGATGTGCTCGTAGCCGCGGTCTATCTGCTCGATGTTCTCAATGCGACTGGTACCCTTGGCACTCAGGGCAGCAATGAGGAGGGCGATGCCAGCACGAATGTCAGGACTCGACATACGGCCAGCCTTCAGCTGCACCTTGCGGTCGTGGCCCACAACGACGGCGCGGTGGGGATCGCAGAGGATGATTTGGGCCCCCATGTCGATGAGCTTGTCGACAAAGAACAGGCGGCTCTCGAACATCTTCTGATGGACGAGCACCGAGCCACGTGCCTGTGTGGCCACGGTGATGAGCACGCTGAGCAGGTCGGGGGTCAGTCCGGGCCACGGTGCGTCGGCGAGTGTCATGATGGTGCCGTCGATGAACGACTGTATCTCATAGTGGCGGGCGGTGGGGATGAAGAGGTCGTCGCCCTCTACCTTCACCTTGATGCCCATACGGCGGAAGGTGTTGGGGATGATGCCCAGGTCGGGGAGCGACACATTCTTGATGCGCACGCCATTGCCCACCATAGCGGCCATGCCGATGAACGATCCCACCTCGATCATGTCGGGCAGGATGACGTGCGACGTGCCGTGTAGCGTGCTGACGCCCTCGATGGTGAGCAGGTTCGAACCGATGCCGCTGATGCGGGCACCCATCCCGCAGAGCATGCGGCAGAGCTGTTGCACGTAAGGCTCGCAGGCGGCATTATAAATAGTGGTGGTGCCACGGGCCATCACAGCCGCCATGATGATGTTGGCCGTACCAGTGACGCTAGCCTCGTCGAGCAGCATGTAGCTGCCCTTGAGCTGCGTAGCCCCAATCTCGTAGACGCCACGCTCAGGCACTGGGTTGAAGTGTGCCCCCAGACGCTCAAAGCCCAGGAAGTGGGTGTCCAGTCGGCGCCGCCCAATCTTGTCGCCACCGGGTTTGGCAATGATGGCCTTGCCCATGCGGGCAAGCAACGGCCCGATCATCATCACCGAGCCGCGCAGCTGAGCGCACTTCTGCACAAAAGCGTCGCTCTCAAGATAGTCGAGGTTGAGGTCGGAGGCCTGAAAGGTAAGAACCTCGCCCTGCCGGGGGAGGTCAGAGGGGGCTTCCACTTTTACGCCAATGTCCTTGAGCAGCTGGATGAGCGTCTGTACATCGCGGATGTTGGGAATGTTGCTGATGGTAACGGCCTCGCTGGTGAGCAGCGTGGCACAGATGACCTGCAAGGCTTCGTTCTTGGCACCCTGCGGCTGAATGGTGCCGCTCAGCGGATGCCCGCCTTCGATGATAAATGCTGCCATTCCTTGGTAGGTTGGGGGAACTGTCTGCTTGTTACTTCTTTTTCTTTTTCGACTGCTTGTACTCCTCGGTGCTCACGAAGCGCTCGAAGGCGAAATTGCTCAGGTCCAGCTGGATGACGCCGTCGGTGAGCCGCGCCATGTCGTCGGCAACCTTCTCGTCGTCAATCGAGCCGTGGCCCCACAGCACGAGGTCGCGCTTCATCTGGTTGGCAGTGTAGCGCATCAGCTCGTCGCGCTCCTGTCCTGGCTCCATGGTTTTCAGCTTGTTGAGGAGCTCCATGACCAAGCGCCCGTAGTGGCGCAGCGAAATCTCACCCTTGGGCAGTGCCATGGGCTCGGGCTTTGAATGAATCTTCTCAGCACCACTCACGTCGTAGGGCCAGTCGATATCGAGTGCCTTATGGCTCATCAGGTACAGGTGGTCCCACAACATCTGCTGGTAGTCGGCGTTCTCACGCATCTGGGGCACCTTGGTCTCCATCATCTTCACGATGGTTTTCGCACAGAGCAGACGCTCCTCTTTCGAGGGGAGCGTCACGGCATGGTCGACCATTTTCTGAATCTCACGGCCATACTCAGGCATGAGCAGCATCTCGCGCTGCGTGTTGTAGTCTAATCCTTGTATCTCCATTTTAGTCAATTAGGGGGTTGCGAGGCATCTTTGCCACATAGTCCTTCAGATAGAACGGCTCGAAATAGGCCACGTCCTCGGTCTGCCCGTTCAGCAGACGGCGCTCGGCGAGTGGCTGCATCCAGCGTGCCACTGGCTCGATGCCTTCGATGAGGTGGGCATTGGGGTGGTTGATAGTGTCCATGCACTTTGCCGCGCCGTTGCCGAAGAAGTAGACGGGCCGCTGGTCGAGCCACTGGCGGTAGGTGTCGGCAGTCACCACGTCGGCCTGAACGTCGCGAACGGGCCGCAGGCTGCGCTCGTAGAGGCCCGCATAGACTTCCATCCGACGGGCATCGAGCATGGGACAGAGCACGGCGTCGTCGGGCAGCTCTTTATGGAGCAGCACCGGCACGCAGAGCAGCTCTAACGTCGGCACGGCGATGAGCTTCAGGTCGCGGCCAAAGCACACGCCCTTAGCCATCGACACGCCAATGCGCAGCCCTGTGTAGGAGCCAGGTCCGCAGCTCACGGCCACGGCGTCGAACGGGATGGCGTGGTTGTCGGTAAACGACAGGGCCTCGTCGACCATCGACCCTAAGCGCTCGGCGCTGCCACTACCCATGTGGGCAGTTCGCTGGTCGGGGTCGGAGGGCGCTGGCTGTCGGTTGCTCTCCTCGTGGTAAATCACCTGTGAGTCGTCGCTGACAGCCACCGAGCACTGCTGCGTGCTCGTCTCTACATGCAGTATGCAAGCCATGTTCCTTGTTTCTCTTGCTGATTGAATGTGCAAAGGTACGAAAAAAAACGCCAACAGCCCCGTTATTATCAGAAATTAACACTTTTGGCTATTCCTACCTTACCACGACCTTACGCCCATCGACGATGTTGATGCCCTTCTGGCTGGGTGACGTGAGGCGCCGCCCCGTCAGGTCGTAGACGCGGCTGCCTTCCGTCGACGTCTGCCGGCAGACATCGGTGATGCCCTGAACCGTCGGGTCAGCATAGTCAGTACTGCGGAGCATGACCGAGGGCACAGCGTCGGTGTCGCCGATGGTGATGTTAAAGACGAAGGTGGCCGTGGCATTGACGGTCGACGTCCGGCGGTAGCGCAGTGCCTGACGAATGGTGTACTGCGAGCCAGCCTGACACTTGCCTGGATACTGGCCGACATAGAAGGTGAGTGCCGACGGTGTGAACTCCGAGTAGACATAGCCGGCACTGTAGCTGGTGACATTGCCCGAAGCGTTGAACCAGTGCCCGTAGCCATTGGCTGTCGAGCCGCTCTGTGCCAACGAGCCGTTGGGATTGACGGCATAGAACATGATGCGGTTGTTGGCAGGGCCTTGTGCCGACCATGTCTGCAGGCGTGTGGCAATGTTCGACGGCTGCATCTGGAAGGCCGTGCCCAACGTGGAGGCAGCGCGGCCACTGACAGCTACGTTGACACCAGAATAGTCGTTGCCCGTGGTACGCGGGATGGTGACGTCGTAGGTGAATGTCACGTCGGCAATGTCACGACCGTCGAGGGTGGCCTCGGCATAGACGGTGGCCGAGGTGGCAATGTCGGTGCCCTCGAGGCTGAACTTGTAGGGCCACATATCGTCGCCGTCAATCTTGTCGTCCCACTTATGCTGGTGGTAAGACTTCAGGGCCGGGCTGACGACGAGCCACAGAGCGCTGACATCATCGGGAACGGTGAACGTAAAGTCCTCGGTGACGGCTCTTGTGCCCTGACAGTAGACGCTGTCTTCGCTGAAGTAGCGGCGCGTGCCGTCCTTCATCAGGGCCACGTAGCCCATGCGGAAGCCACGTGCCGAGCGTGTGCCACCATTGATGTAGTGACGGTTGTCGCTGACGACGAAGCGCGAGTCGCCGTCCAGATACTCGCCCGGGTCGGCATCGAGCAGCGCCGCACCGACGGTAAGACCCGTCAGGTGGGTGGTCACCTCCGTGCCACCCTGAGGCACCTGCAGCGGCACGACGTTGAAGCCCGTGCCCTGCGGACAGCTGGACAGTGCCACCTGGTACGCATCGTCGTCGGTGAGCACGCAGCGGTAGGTGAAGTCGCCCACATAGGGGTTACGGTAGGGCACGCAGACGTCGAAGTCCCACGTTGCACAACGGCAGGCGTAGTCGAAGTAGAGCTGGTAGAGGTCACGCACAGAGAGGCCTTTCAGTGCCATCAGCGCCTGGTTGAAGTCGGTGGCGCCCGTCATGGGCTGGTTCCACACCTGTGCCACGGTCTTGATGTCGCCATAGTGCTGGCAGAGGTAATACAGGAACCAGTAGCTCTGATAGCGATGCCACTCGTGGGTGAAGGCATAGTTATGCGAGTTGCGGAAGATGCCGATGCTCTGGTCGTACATCAGCTCGGGGTACGACTGGTTGGCCTGCCACTGGGCCGTCTGCTCCCAGATGGTCTGGCCGTTGCCCACGGGCAGGTGGAAGCCTGTGCCAATGGTCGACGACGACCAGTGGTTATGGCCGCAAGCTTCGGCGTAGCACATGTAGTGGAACGAGTGGCCTACCTCATGGGCGACGCTGTGGCCCACGGGTTTGCACGTCGAGGGGTTGAGCCACAGTGCCGACACTTCAAAGTCGTAGCCGCCACCGAAGCAGGTCCACTCCGTGGTGTGGTTCATCAGCACCATGACCTTGTACTTGCTGAGGTTCGAGTTCACAGGGTCTACAAAGCCCAGCTGGTTGATTTCCAGGTCGAAGAAGGCTTCGCACTTCGCCAAGAGGTCGTCGATGTCGACGTAGTAGAAGTTGCTCTTCGGCAGGTTCTTGGGATTGGTGCTACCATAGTACTTATCCCAGAAGATGACGACGTTGTCGCTCTCCACCGAGCGCGTCTTCGACCAGGTGTACTTGTTGTCCGGATCGCTCTCTTTGTAGAGCAGCGTGTCGGTGCGGTTCTGCCGCCACTCGTCGGGGATGTATACACGCTTCTGTGCAGTGAGTGCCGATGTGATCATCATGGCCAGCATGGCCGTTGTTAGTAATCGTTTCATGGTTGTATGCTTGATAGTTGTTTCGTTGCTTATCACCAGCCGTTGTTTTCTATCTTAAAGGTTACTTCGACATTGACTTTCAGCACGGTGCCGTTCGAGGGATACTGGTACTGCATGGTGACGGTGTGCTCGCTGTCCCAGCACTGCCACTGATAGAGTCCGCAGTTCCAGTTCCACAGGTCGTCGAACACCTCGATGTAGACATGGCCATTGGCATAGGCGCCGGGATTGCCATCGCCGTCGAACCATCCACCGAAGACGCCGTTGGTGCCATTAGGCCCCTCGCTCCCGTCGGTGAATAGCGGGACGATGGTGACGTTGGCCTCTACAATCTCGCTCAGCCCCATCAGGCTGAGGACACGGTTCTTGCTCACCTTCACCTTGCTGCTCTGGTCGTAGCCACGGTCCCACTGCATCGTCACGTTGGTCTTGATGGTGCCACACAGCTTGTCGCCAGCGATGGGCGTGTCGTCAGGCTCGGGAATGGCAGGAATGAGGTAGCTCATGTGTATCAGGCGGTTCTTGAGCCACGAGTGCATCTTCTCAAGCTCGGTCTCAAAGTCTTTGCCGCGCAGGGGCCACCGCTCAGCCTCGCGGTCCATGGCGCCCTCTCGCAGGTGCTCGACATACTTCATGCACTCGTTCCAGTTGCGGCTGACGAGGGAGTCCTTGACGGCTGCCCACTGGGCCTTGTACTGCTGGACGAACTGCTTGCAGCCAAACAGGTCGGTGAAGAACTGCGGCACGTAGTTGTAGTTACCGTTGCGCTTCAGTGGGTTGGTACCCATGACGGTCTCCGTGACATTGGCAAAGAAGGTGTGGCCGGCATACATGTTGCTCCAGTCGAAGTCGTAGCCGCCGTCGAAGTCCCACAGCGGCCCCATCACCCACTTGCCGTCGCCGTCCTTGTGCATATAGATAGAGCGGGGTGCCGACAGCTCCACATTGTAGACAAACTCCTGCAGCTGCAGATACTTGATGAACGACGGGATGTCGAGCAGCTGCTCTACGGCTTCATAGTCCTTTGCCTTGATGGCCTGCTCCAGCTCGGCGAAGACGGCTTTCACTGAGTCGACGGTGTTGGCAGTGAAGCGCTCGTCGTCGGGATATTTCACGCAGACGGGCATGCGGTAGACCGTCGACCAGAAGTTGTCGCCGGCATCGGGGGCCTCGCCGGGACCGTCGTCGACATCCAGCGAGATCAGTATGCCACGGTCGTCGCTCACCGCCACGCGGTTCTTGCCCTGCTGCACCTGCTCGGTGAGCTGATACACGCCACGGTAGTCGCCATTGACATAAAGCTCGACGTAGCGGGTGTGGTTGGTATAGGGCAAACCGAGCCAGCGGCCAGCCTCGAAGACGAACGTGTTCATCAGGTCGGTGACGTCGCGGTAGTTGGCCAGCAGCACCCAGCTCTTCGCCTTGTCAAGGCCCAGCAGTTTGTGCTTGTCGTTGAGTTTCAGGCGGAACGGCTTCTTGTCGTACCAAAGGAACGAGCTGTTGCCACGACCACGTATCTGGGCCAGTGCCGAATAGTTCGAGAACGACCCCTTCGCGTTCAGCGACACATGGCAGTCGGTGTAGTAGTCGCGCGATGTAATGTCGGAACCGTCGTTGGTGGTGATATAAAGCTGGAACACCTGATAGGGATCCTTGCTCTCGTCCGTGCCGACAGGCTCAACCGTGACACGGTCGATCGCATCAATGGTGAAGGGCACCGTCACGTCGCCACGCAGGTGGAACAGCAGCTCCTCCTCGTCGTCAGTGACCGTCATATGGTCAATGCTGTCGATTATCAGCGGAAAGTCCCACAGTGCCGAGCGGTCGGCCATATGGACATGAACCTGCTGCTGGCCAAAGCACGGCAGCATCACGAAAACGGCAATCAGCAGTAGGTTAAACTGCCTGTAGAATAAGCGCATTTCTTCAATTTATTTTAGAAATCGAGTGCAAAGTAAGCAAAAATTTGGCACATTACCAAACTCTTTCCCCAAAAAAGTTTGTGAAGTGCAAAAAATATCGTAACTTTGCAAGCAAATTGCCAAACTATCAGCTCCAAATGCTACTAAAATCAACATCTACACCCCCCAACTCCTAACCCCTAACTCCTAACTCCCATGACCCCTTCCCCACTAAGTTCATTACTCCTACTTTGTTCATTCTTCATGAGCCCCAGCACCGCGGGGGCACAAAAGGGCTACCCCATCAGTCCCGTCAGCTTCACCCAAGTGAAGGTCGCTCCCAACTCGTTCTGGGGCGAGCGTCTTCAGGCCAGCCGCGACGTCACCATCCCACTGGCTTTCTCGAAGTGTGAGAGCGAGGGCCGCTACAAGAACTTCGAGAACGCCGCCGCCCACCTGAAAGACCCTTCAAAGGTGTTCAAGGTCAATGGCGTAGGCTACTCGTTCGACGACACCGACCCCTACAAGACCATCGAGGGTGCCTCCTACATCCTTCAGACCTATCCCGACAAGCGTCTGCGCGCCTATGTCGACAGCATCATCGACATCATTGCCACCGCACAGGAGCCCGACGGCTACCTCTACACCGCACGCACGCAGAACCCCGCCGACCCGCACCACTGGGCAGGGCCCACACGCTGGTCGAAGGAGGAAGACCTCTCGCACGAACTCTATAACCTAGGCCACATGGTCGAGGCCGCCGTGGCCCACTATCAGGCTACGGGCAGCCGTAAGTTCCTCGACATCGCATGCCGCTACGCCGACTGCGTATGCCGCGAGGTAGGTCCTAACCCGGGACAAGCCTGCGTGGTGCCCGGCCACCAGATTGCCGAGATGGCACTGGCACGCCTCTACCTCGCCACCGGCGAACAGCGTTACCTCGACGAGGCGAAGTTCCTCCTCGACTACCGCGGAAAGACAACCATCACCCACGACTACTCACAGGCCCACAAGCCCGTCGTCGACCAGGACGAGGCGGTAGGCCACGCCGTCCGCGCCACCTATATGTATGCCGGCATGGCCGACGTGGCAGCGCTCACCGGCGACTCGGCCTACATCCGCGCCATCGACCGCATCTGGGACAACATTGTCAGCCGGAAGCTTTACATCACCGGCGGCATCGGCGCCACAGCCAGCGGCGAGGCCTTCGGTCCCAACTACTACCTGCCCAACATGTCGGCCTACTGCGAGACGTGCGCCGCCATCGGCAACGTCTACGTCAACTACCGTCTCTTCCTCCTCCACGGCGAGGCGAAATACTACGACGTGCTCGAGCGCACACTCTACAACGGTCTCATCTCGGGCGTGTCGCTCGACGGTGGCGCCTTCTTCTATCCCAATCCCCTCGAGTCGATGGGCGAGCGCCAGCGCCAGGCGTGGTTCGGCTGCGCCTGCTGCCCCAGCAACATCTGCCGCTTCATCCCCTCACTGCCCGGCTATGTCTATGCAGTCAGGACCGGAGACAACGGAAATAGTAAATCGTCAAATAGTAAATCGTCAAATCGTAAATCCCCCGATATTTACGTCAACCTCTTCCTCCCCAATAGCACCAACATCAACGTAGGCAAAAAGATGGTGGCACTGACACAGACCACGGCCTACCCCTGGGACGGCGAGGTCACCATACGCATCGACAAGAACACCGTCGGCGACTTCAACCTGAAGGTGCGCATACCCGGATGGGCACGCGGCAAGGTGGTGCCCTCTGACCTCTACCACTACACCGACGACCAGCGCCTCGGCTTCTCAGTCATCATCAACGGCATCACCGTGCCACTGCTCGTCGGCGACGATGGCTACATCAACATCGAGCGACGCTGGAAGCGCGGCGACGAGCTACTGCTGTGCCTAGATATGGAACCGCGCGTCGTGCGTGCTATAGAAAAGGTGGAGGCCGACCGCGGCATGGTCGCCATCGAGCGAGGGCCCATCGTCTACTGCGCCGAGGGCGTCGACAATGCCGACTTCGACATCATGAGCGTGCTCATCAACCAGCAGCCCACCATCGACGTACGCCCCAACCAGCCGTTCAGCTATCAGACAGCAGACCCCGCTCCCGACGGCTCCCCGTCGGGTCCCCGCACCCCGCACCACCTCACACAGCTCGTCACCGACGCCCAGACCCTCGCTTTCGACCCACAGGGGCGGCTGACGACCAAGAACGTGCGGCTGACGCTCATCCCCTACTACGCCTGGTGCCACCGCGGGCGCAGCAACATGAAGGTGTGGCTGCCGCAGGACCTCCGTGCCACACGGCCTGCCGAGCCCCCCACCCTCGCCTCCGAGAGCAAGATAGAGTCGTCCATGCGCATACCTGCCCTCAGCAGCATCAACGATCGCCTCGTGCCGAAGGATGGCAACGACCGCTCCATACCCTACACCCACTGGTGGCCAAAGCAGGGCTCCACGGAGTGGATCAGCTACACCTTCAAGCAGGAGGCCACCGTCCAGTCGAGCACCGTCTACTGGTACGACGACCAGCCATGGCAGGGCTGTAAGATTCCCGACAGCTGGTGTCTCTACTACCGCGACAGCAACGGGCAGTGGCAGCCCGTCACCAACCCCGATGCCTACCCCGTCGCGAAGGGAGTGCCATGCACCGTCAATTTCGACCCTGTAAAGACCACAGCCGTCAAGCTCGAAGTGAAGATCAACGGCGACAAGTCGGCAGGCATCTTTGAGTGGTCGGTGAGATAAAAAGGGCACCTCCGCACTCCCGCACCTCCGTTGGCACAAGACGCTGAAAGTTTCTTGTGCCAACTGCTTTATTCCTACCCCTCCGCACCTCCGAAAAGGCCAGAACTAATCTCGTACCCCCGCACCTCCGCACCCCCGCACCTCCGAATAATCCAGAAATAATCTCGCACCTCCGTACCCCCGCACCTACGAATAATCCAGAACTAATCTCGCACCTCCGTACCCCCGCACCCCCGCACCCCCGAAAAAAAAAATCCTGCTTTCCGTAAAAAAACGGCACCCTGAAGTGTCTAATAGATAAACGCCCCCCCAAAAACGGGGGTACAAACAAACGACTGACATGCTTGAACAGACCATACTGGAACAGCTTTTCCGCCAGAACTACAGCAAGATGATTCATCTGGCCAGCATCTTGCTGGGCAATGGACAGGAGGCCGAGGACGTGGTGCAGGACGTCTTCCTGCGTGTGGCCCGCTCCGACCTTCCACCACGTAGCGACCACTACCTGCTGACCGCCGTGCGCAACGCCTGCCTGAACAGGATCCGCCACATGCGGCTACACGAGCGGGTGAAGAGGCTGCTGCCTGTTGAAAGCCCTTGGACAGGCGCTGCCGATGGAATCGACGAGCCCGGCACGCAGCCCCTCGGCCACACCACTGCATCTCCGCCTATCTATGAGGAGGACAGCCGCCTCGACGCCATTGCCACGTTTGTCGACGAACAGCTGGACGAGCCCCACCGCAGCATCGTCCATCTGCGCTTCGACGACGACCTGACAATTGCTGAGATTGCCCGTCGACTCGCGCTTAACCCCAACACGGCCTACAAGTACCTGGCTCAAAGCATTCAGCAAATCAAACAGCACTTCAACAACCACTAACGACGACACAGCAATGAAAACGACCAACGACCCCATCCGCCTGCTACTCGAGATGCTCGACAACCCCGAGGCTTACACCGAGCAGCAGATCCACGACATCATTCATCGTGATGAAACGACACGCGAGGCCTACCGCCTCATGGTTGACGTCAAGCGCAGCAGCCGACGACGCCACAACGACAAGGCAGTCGATGTGGATGCCGCATGGAAGAAGATGAAAGATGAAAAATTAAAAATGAAAGATGAAAGGGCGGCAAATTTTTCATCGTTCATCGTTCATCGTTCATCTCAAAAGATTGCGGCTTCGTTCATCGGTGTGCTCATCGCGTCGGGCATCGCCTTTGCCACCGTCCATATCGTGCGCACAGTCGTAGGACGTGACCAGAAATCCCCGGCACAAGTGGAGCAGCCGGCAACAGTACGACCGTCGCAGGCCGCACAAGCCAGCGCTCAGAGCGTGCCTGCCGACACCGCCACCGTGCAGCCCGTCGTCTACGACAACGTCCTGCTGGAGAAGATGCTGACCGACATTGCCGCACACTACGACGTCAGCGTCACCTTCGTCAGCGACGAGGCCCGACAGCTGCGCTTCCGCTTCGTATGGAACCCGCAGAACGACATCGACCAGGTGGTCAGCGACCTCAACCAGTTCGAGCGCCTCACCGTCACACTGAACGACCGTCAAATCACCGTAGAGTAGACACAAGCCATGAACAAAACAGTCATACTCACCATGCTGGCCCTGCTGCTGACGGGCCACACCGGGGCACAACAACTGAATCGTAAATATAATAATGTGTCGCTCTCGGATGCCCTCCGACAACTCGACGAGCAACAGACCGACTACACCATCATGTTCCTCTACAACGAGCTGGAGGACTTCCGCATCACTACCACCGTCAACAACAAAACCCTGCCCGAAGCCATCCAGCAGATGATCGGCTTCTACCCCATCCGCGTCACCACGAGCAACGATGACAACGGCCGGAAAATCTTCGTCGAATGTGTACAAAAGGCCGACAACCGATACAAGGGAACCATCGTCGACGAGCAGGGACTACCCCTGCCCTACGCCAACATTGCCCTACTCGCGCCACACGACTCCACGCTGATGACCGGCGGCGTGTCGAACGAGGGCGGCCTCTTTGTCATCCCCTGCGAGGCGAAGCCCGTCATCGCCCGCATCTCGTGCATAGGCTATAAGACCGTTTATCGGCTCTGTGAACACCCGGAGACAGGAACGATTCGCATGCAACCCGACAGCTATACCATCAACGGCGTGGTGGTGGAGGGCGAGCGACCCAAGGTGCAACTGCAGGGCAACACGCTCATCATGAATGTGGAGGGAACGGTGATGGAACGGCTGGGAACGGCCGAGGACGTGCTGTCGCGTGTGCCGACCATCTCGAAGAAAGGTGATGCTTTTGAAATCTTAGGCAAAGGCCAGCCAATCGTCTACGTGAACAACCGCAAGCTGACCGACCTGAACGAGCTGCGCAACATCCAGTCGGACCTCATCCGTAGCGTCGAAGTCGTCCAAAACCCAGGCGCCCGCTACGACGCGTCGGTCAATGCCGTCATCGTCATACGCACCAAGCGGGCTGCAGGCGAGGGACTGGGCGTAGAACTGAACTCATGGAGTCGCAAGGGACGGGGCTATGCGAACAACGAGCGCATCAACCTGACCTATCGCACAGGCAAGCTGGAGCTGTTCGCCAACCTCTTCGGCGCCTACAACAAGCGGTGGAGCCGCGGCGGGTTTGAGCAGACCGTCTATGCCGACACGCTGTGGGCCATCACTAACAGCCATCGGTCTACGGCGCGCAATCCCTATCTCGAGGGGCGTGCCGGCTTCAACTACCAAGTCAACGACCAGAACTCCTTCGGCGGGTTCTATCAGAACGTCTACGACTACGTGAAGACCAGTGACGACAATGCCGACGACCTGCTGGCCAACGGCATCGCTTACGACCACCTGCACAACAGCGGCATACGCCGCGACAGGAGTACACCCAAGCATCAAGTCAACCTTTACTACACGGGCAAAGTGGGGCACTACACGATCGACTTCAACGCCGACTACACCTTCAATAAAAAGATAAGTCGCAACACACAACAGGAGCTGAGCGATAATTACGAAAACCGCGACGTAAACACAGAGAACCTGACACGCGGCAGCATGGCAGCCGAGAAGCTCATCGTCAGCCGACCACTGTGGAAGGGCCAAATAGAGATTGGCGAGGAATACACCCACACCCGATGGTTCACCTGTTTCGAGAATGTCAAGGGCTACATCCAGGGCAGTAACAATGAACAGCACGAAAGCAACATCGCGCCTTATGTGGAGCTGCGACAACAGTTGGGGCGTATCCTGATGCAGGCAGGGCTACGCTATGAGCATGTAACGTCAGACTACTTTGTCAACGGGCAGAGGAACAGCAATCAGAGTCGCACCTACAACAACCTGTTTCCATCGGCCAGCTTGTCGACATCCGTCAAGGGTCTCCAGCTGTCATTCAGTTACACCAATCGCACCAACCGCCCTGCCTACTGGCTCCTGAGCAACGACGTTGTCTACGAGAACCGCTTGAACATGCAGATAGGTAATCCCTATCTGAAGCCTGTCAAATACCACAATCTGAACGCGACGGTGATGTGGAAGTGGCTGTTTCTGACGACCAACTTTACGCATTGCGTCGACCCATTCATGCACACGATGAAGAGTATGGAGCAGGACAGCAAGGTAAACATTGCCACCATCGAGAACTATGGCCATGCCGACTGGATTGTCTTTACCCTGGGCGCACAGAAGAATGTGGAACTGGCTGAGCGTATCGTGTGGACGCCGCAATACAACCTAACGTTCATGAAGCAGTGGCTCAAGACAACATTCGTAGGACAGGAGAAGAACCTGAACCAGCCGATGCTGTCCCTACAACTGGGTAACATCGTCACGCTGCCCCACGACTGGCTCTTGCAAGCCGACTTCAACATGCACACGCACGGCTATACAGGTTCTAACTTCAGGGTCGAGACCACCAATGCCATGCTCTCGCTCAGTGTCAGCAAGGACTTACTGAAACGACGCCTGAATGTCAAGCTCTCGGGAAACGACCTCTTCAACCAGGGCATGGGGCGTGGCACATTCTACTTTGACCGCATGTTGTTCCACAAGATGGAGGACAACGACACGCGCTGCGTCACGCTCGCACTGCGCTACCGCTTCAACGTCACCCCGTCGAAGTATCGCGGCACCGGCGCTGGCAATGCCGAGAAGAACCGACTCTGAACTTATTCACACCGCCGAGGGCAGTGTCAAGCACGCACATGCCCTTTCTCGGTCCTCGAACCGCCCTCCGTTCAGCATGCTGCGTTGTTAACGCGGCCCTCTAACCGCCCTCCGTTCAGTATGCCGCGTTGTTAACGCGGCCCTCACCCGGGCTGACGCAGGTCGGATTCCCCACCATGGCGCTCGCGTGGCAACGACGATTTCCTGCTTCATCATTACAAAGGAGAGAATCACAAGCCATCGAGCGCCTTCTTGCTGAGTAAGTAGCGCAAGTTCTGCGCCGACAGCCCCTACGAGGCTGGCCTTTGGCGTCCTTCAACTTCTGGATTTGCGTTAAACTTGGGTTAAAATATCGCAAGCGCCATGCTGGATTGGGAATCTTTTCGTAATTTTGCCGCATCATTACAAAACAAGAGAGGAACAGTCATGAAAAAACAACGATGTGCCATCGCCGCACTGTTTGCACTGATTATTGCTTCGAGCCTGACCAGCCTTGGCAGCTATCGCTACACCAGCCGACTGGTGAACGAGGACATGGACAGGGCACTTGCACGGGCTCTGGCCGAACAGCAGAGCGACGTGATCAGCCAGGACACCATCCGCACGTTCAACAGCTATTTGCAGATAACAGCACTGCGCGGCAATGCAACACTGGCCGTGGACACACGCGGGCAACAGTTCAAGGCATACGCCCGCTGCTCCGAAGCCACCATCTTCAGACTGTCAGACCAGCGTCCTGCCACCGTGCTCTGGCTACTGACGGTGTTCTGGGCGATGATCGTATGGCACCGTCGCCAACAGGTGGCGGCTAACGAGCGGCTGACGGTTGCCGCACATGGCGGGAACAGCTTTGGCGGGCTGACCTACTCAGAGGCCGACAGCCGTTTCTATGCTGCTGACGGCAACGTGGTGCAACTCACCCCCATGCAGCACCAGCTGATGGAAATGTTCTTTCGATCGCCCTCACACGCGCTGTCGAAGGCGGAAATCTGCGATGCCCTCTGGCCCAAGAAGCCCGATGCCCATGACACACTCTACACGCTCGTCAGAAGGCTGAAGCCAGTCATTGAGCATCATTCCCAGCTCAGGATAGAGTCTGACCGCAGCAGGGCCTACCGGCTGACTGTCAACGAGATAGAAAACTGACAGAGGGTCTGACCAAGAAATGTCAGACAAATGTCAGGCAGATTTTTTGGCTTGACGCATCTCTCTTCATACCTTTGCAGCAAAAAACGCAAGCAATGTGTATGAAGAGCGTATTGTTGATGAGCCTGTTCATGGCAACGGTTTTTGCCGCTTCGGCACAAAAGGAAGTGGTATTAGAAGAGGTAACAGTAAAGGGGGCAACGACGGTCCAGCACGCAGAGGGGCTCTGGATCTACCCCAGTCGGCAGCAACTGGAACATTCAACGAACGGCTATTTGCTCTTGTCGAAACTGACACTGCCCCACCTGCGTGTCGACCCCGTTCAGCACACCGTCACGGCCTTGTCGAACCTGGGTGCCGTGCAGGTGCGCATCAACGACATGGTGGCCACACAGGAAGACCTGCTAGCACTCGATGTCAAGGCTGTGCAGCACATTGAATACATCGATAATCCTGGCGTCCGCTATGGCGAGGGGACAGCCTATGTCGTCAACATCGTCGTCAAGAGGGCAACGAGCGGCCACGTGCTGGGGGCCGACCTCACGAACACCCTCACGACGGTCAATGGCAAGGAGTCGGTTTTTGGGAAGTTCAATCGGGGAAAGCGTGAACTCGGTCTGCATTACACCATCGGCTATCAGAACTTCCGTGGCACAGACTACGATGAACAGGCAACGTACGAAATGGCTGCTGGCGACATCCGCTCCATCCATCGACAGCAACTTGAGGGACAGAACAAGCGCCTCTATCACAATGGGCAACTGACCTATAGCCTGAGCGATTCCAGCTATGTGTTTCAGGGGAAGCTCACCGCCCGCCGCGACATCAAGCCTCAGCGTGACTACACGAAGATGGCGGTGAACGGGCAGGTCAGCGACGATCAGTCTGCAACGCGCGGTCTCTCGCCGGCTCTCGACCTCTACTTCCATCGTCGTTTTACACGTCATCAGTCTCTGACGGCCAATGCTGTAGGCACCTTTATCAAGACCAACAGCGATGCCGAGCAAAATGAAGGGGCGCCATACAGCTACACGGTGGCGGGCAGAACCGCCTCGCTCTTCACGGAGACGATTTACGAAAACCGACTGGAGCCGTTCGCCCTTTCTGCTGGTCTGCAATACAACCAGAAATATGTCCACAACGTCTATGCGGGTAGCACCAATGCCATCAACGACATACGCTCGTCGGGCTTCTATCTGTTTGGACAGCTGAAAGGGAATCTCGGCAGAGTGACTTACATCGGTGGCCTGGGAGCCAGCAACTACTATAACCGGCAGGACAACCGCGGCTACCGCTTCTGGCTGTTCCGTCCCAAGCTCACCGTTGCCTATCCGCTGACGGAGAGGCTGAAGGCGAAATACGACTTCGAAGTGTCGCAGCACGTTTCGCAGATAGCATTGGTCAGCGACGTCAGTATCAAGCAGAACGCCTGGGAGACGCTGGTCGGAAACCCCGACATACACCCCAACCGGGTGACCAGCCATGACCTGCGCCTGACCTACTCTACACCAAGGCTCACCACCGAACTACAGGGCTACTATCGCCTAAATGCCCATTGCAACATGGAGCGGTACGACAGGCAGGACGGCCACTTCTTCAAGACGCAAACCAATGCCGACAATACGTGTAGCTTCTTCTTCGTTCAGAGCTACAACCAGTGGAACATTGTGCCCGACCGTCTCACGGCGACGCTCTACGGCGGCATCTATCGATTCTTCAACTTCACGGACGACTACCGGCACACCTATACCGCCTTCAACGGTGGAGCCAGTCTCGAGGCTTATCTCGGACACTGGACGCTCACGGCATACGCAGATAACGGATGGAACTTCATGGAGGGCGAGCACCGCGGCCACCAGCCTGCCACATGGTATCTCAGCGCTTCCTACCAACTGCGACAGCTGACCGTCTCGCTCTATGCCCAGCATCCGTTCAGTGCCCATCCACTGGGAAACAAGACTGAGATTCTTAGCCGCTACATCCACAAAGAGGTGGTGACCCATGAGCGTGACCGGGGCAACATGCTGACGCTCGTCCTCTCGTGGAACTTCTCAGCGGGTAGCAGGTACCGTAGCTTTCAGCGCACCATCAACCATCAAGATCAGGACACTGGCATCCTTCAGGGCAGATAGGGCACTCTCCCGGTCGCTCCTCACGAACGACAATGCATAGTTACCACTTTTCAGCACCGAAAGCAAAATTTCCGCAGCGTAAACGCCAGTTAATCGATGTCACGCTAAATGACACTTGGCACACTTAGAAGGTATCATTTACAATGTCACGCCCTCAATGCGCCGCACACCTCAATTCGAAATGCCGGACACATCAATTCGAAAGGTCGATAACCAGAGTTTCAATAGCGACAGCGAGCAGCATTTCTGCTGCTCGCTGTCGATATCCGTAGCGGGAGCCGGGATTGAACCGGCGACCTCATGATTATGAATCATGCGCTCTAACCAGCTGAGCTATCCCGCCAAAGTTTTGTTTTGCGGGTGCAAAGGTACAATAAAAGTTTGGAACGGCAAAATTTTTTGGCCATTTTATTTGGTAATTCGCGAAAAAAGTGTAATTTTGTACCCGATAAGGGTCGTGAAGACCTCGGAAACGTTAATCTGACAAGTCATGCATAAGCAAAGATTAGAACTGGAATATCCCCTGAATGCCCGTAAGCCCGACATCCTCTGGCGGCTGATGAGCACCGACCACGGCCTTGAACGCTGGCTGGCCGACCGTGTGACGGAAGAGGCAGGGGTGCTGTCGCTTACGTGGGGCAGCATCTATGGCGAACACCACACGCTGCTGGCCAACATTGTCGAGCGCGAGAAGAACAGCCACATCCGCCTGCAGTGGGTGGACGAGGACGACCCAGAGGCCTATTGGGAGATGCGCATAGGGCGCAGCGAGCTGACCGAGCAGCTGTGCCTGCAAGTGGTGGACTACGGCCCCGCCGAAGAGATTGACGACCTGCACGGTCTGTGGGACGGCAACCTGGAACGTTTGCACCAGACCAGTGGCATGTAGCGTTAGAGAAATGTTGCGCATCAAGAAACTTGATATCTTCATCGCTCGCCAGTTTGGGCTGCTGTTCGTAGGAACATTCTTTATCTGCCTCTTTGTGCTGATGATGCAGTTCCTCTGGCGCTATGTCGACGACCTGATCGGCAAAGGCCTCACCATCGACGTGCTGGGACAGTTCTTCTGGTACATGGGGCTGATGCTTATCCCCACGGCACTGCCGCTGGCCATCCTGCTGTCGTCGCTGATCACCTTTGGTAACCTTGGCGAGTCGTCGGAGCTGACAGCCATCAAGTCGGCTGGCATCTCGCTGCTGCAGACCATGCGGTCGCTGATTCTGATCGTGCTGGTGATAGCAGGCGTGAGCTACTACTTCCAGGACGTGATAGGCCCCGAGGCTAACAAGTCGTTCGCACAGCTACTGCTATCGATGAAGCAGAAGAGCCCGGAGCTCGAAATACCCGAGGGCGTATTCTACGACGGCTTGCCCAACACGAACCTCTACGTGCAGCAGAAGGACATGGAGACGGGCAAGCTCTACCAAGTGATGATCTACCGGCAGACGGGCAGCTACGAGGACCAGGCCATCATCCTGGCCGACTCGGGCATGCTGCAGTCGACGGCCGAGAAGAAGCACCTGCTGCTGACGCTATGGAGCGGCGAGTGGTTCGAGAACATGCGCTCGCAGGACCTGGGCAACGCTGCCGAGGTGCCCTACCGCCGCGAGACCTTCGCCCACAAGCAGATACTGCTCGACTTCGACGGTGACTTCAGCCTTGCCGACGCCTCGGGCATCGCGACCAACGCCAAGGCGAAGTCGACGAAGCAGATACTCCACGACCTGGACTCCATCCGCCTGAGCAGCGACTCGCTGGGACGACAGTTCTACCGCGAGGCACAGGGCTACGTGTTCAACACAGGCCACCTGACGAAGGCCGACTCGGCGAAGCTGGCGACGGTGAGCGCGGCCGACCTGCCCACGCTCGACAGCCTGCTGGCACAGCAGAGTCAGGACGGGCGTCGCGACGCCGTGAAGACGGCTGCACGACAGGCACAGAATGCCGTCGGCGACCTGGTGATGAAGAGCGACTATGCGAAGTACATGAGCCGCCAGGAGCGCATGCATGAGATGGAGGCCATCGCGAAGTTCACGCTGGCCCTGCAGTGCATCATCTTCTTCTTCATCGGAGCGCCGCTGGGCGCCATCATCCGCAAGGGTGGCCTTGGCGTGCCCGTGATCATCTCGGTGCTGGTGTTCATCGTCTACTACATCTTTGATAACTCGGGCATGCGCATGGCACGCGACGACAACTGGACGGTGTGGTTCGGCAAGTGGATATCGACGATGGTGCTGGCACCGCTGGCCGTCTTCTTCACCTACAAGGCGAACAACGACAGCGCCGTGTTCAACATCGACGCCTACCGCCAGCTACTGATCCGCATGCTCGGCCTGCGCCAGAAGCGTAACATCGTCGGCAAGGAGGTCATCATCAACGACCCCGACTATGCCGCCGACGCCACACAGCTGGCCCACATCAACACACTCGTTAGCCAGTACATGAGCGAGCACCACCTGCTACGCTGGCCGAACCCCATCAAGGTGTTCTTCCGCCCGGGCGACGACCAGCAGGTGCAGGTCATCAGCGACCAGCTGGAAACGGTCATCGAAGACTTAGGAAACACGCGCGACCAGCGCATACTGCACTACCTGAACAGCTACCCCGTGCTGGCTACCCACGCCCACACGCGGCCCTTCCGCCGCCGCTGGCTCAACGCGCTGGTGGGCCTGCTGCTGCCCGTGGGCATCTTCTTCTACATCCGCATGCTGCGCTTCCGGCTGCGCCTCTATCGTGACCTACGCACCATCGAGAGCACCAGCAACAGGATCGTGGAGGTAATAAAAGTGAAGCGTGAAAAGTGAAAAGTGAAGAATGAAGTAGATGAACACAATTATTTTATAAAAACAACGAGTTTAACGAATTAAACGAATTACGACGCGCAGCAATTCGTTTAATTCGTTAAATTCGTTGTTGGAAAAAGGATTATTTGTATAAACCATATATTTGAATAGTTACTTATGAACTACGAACTGTCAACCATAGACGCCGCCCTTGAGGACTTCCGTGACGGCAAATTCGTGATTGTCGTCGACGACGAGGATCGCGAGAACGAGGGCGACCTAATCTGTGCCGCCGAGAAGATCACACCCGAAATGGTGAACTTCATGCTGAAGAACGCCCGCGGCGTGCTTTGTGCGCCCATCACCATCAGTCGCAGTAAGGAGCTCGACCTGCCCCATCAGGTCAGCGAGAACACGTCGATGCTCGGCACACCGTTCACCGTCACCGTCGACAAGCTGGAGGGATGCTCGACGGGCGTCTCAGCACACGACCGCGCCGCCACCATCCGCGCACTGGCCGACCCATCGTCGACACCGCAGACCTTCGGACGCCCCGGGCACATCAACCCGCTCTACGCTCAGGACAACGGCGTGCTGCGCCGATCGGGGCATACGGAGGCCGCCATCGACCTGTGCCGCCTCTCGGGCCTCTACCCCGCCGGTGCACTGATAGAAATCATGAACGACGACGGCACGATGGCACGCCTACCGGAGCTGCTCCGCTTCGGCGAGAAGCATGGCTTGAAGATCATTACGATCAAGGACCTCATTGCCTACCGGCTACGACAGGAGTCGCTCATCGAGGTGGGCGTCGAGGCCGATATGCCCACCGTCTACGGGCACTTCCGCATCATCCCCTTCCGCCAGAAGAGCAGCGGACAGGAGCACTTCGCACTAATCAAGGGGACATGGGCCGACGACGAGCCCATCCTGGTGCGCGTACACTCGTCGTGCATGACGGGCGACATCCTCGGCTCCATGCGCTGCGACTGCGGCGAACAGCTGCACCGCTCGATGGAGAAGATCGAGCAGGAGGGTAAGGGCGTCATCATCTACATGCAGCAGGAGGGCCGCGGCATCGGCCTGATGAACAAGCTCGCCGCCTACAAGCTGCAGGAGGAGGGCTACGACACCGTCGATGCCAACCTGTGCCTCGGGTTCAAGGCCGACGAGCGCGACTATGGCTGCGGCGCGCAGATGCTGCGCCACCTCGGTGTGCACAAGATGCGGCTGATGACAAACAATCCCGTGAAGCGCGTCGGCCTGGAGGCCTACGGTCTGGAAATCGTTGAGAACGTTCCCATCGAGGTGACGCCTAACAAGTACAACCTGCGCTATCTGCGCACCAAGCAGCAGCGCATGGGGCACACGCTACACCTGTAGCACCCCCGCCCTTCCCCCGCACACACACTTACCATCGATCGCGCGTCTGGATGTCGTCGCTCCAGCGGTGGTCCTTGGGGAAGGGTTGTCCACTCCACGCTTTCACCTGCGTCCATGGCTCGGCGTCGCAGGTCCAGAACGGATGGTCGGCAGGCAGTCCGAGGGGCATCAGCGACAGCGAGGTCATGTAGAGCGACCCGTTGTTGGTGTACCAGTCGGCTGTTTCTGGCTGTGACCCGCAGAAGCCGATGGTCAGGAACCCACCCTCGTTATAGTTCTGCTGGTGGTCATACATGCGGTGCATCACCTGCGTCAGGGCAGCGCGCACCTGTCCGTTGCTGAGCTCTTTCGGCAGTTTCTGCTGCCAGGCCAGTAGGGCCAGGGGCTGCAGGGCGGCCAAACGGTAAGGTGTCGAGCGGCCGATGACTGGGAACGTGCCTTCCGGCGATATGAACCGCTCCAGGATGATGCTGAACTTCTGCGCCCGCTTCAGTGCACGGTCGTAATACTTCTGGTATTCCAGCCGCGTGTTGGCGCGGGCGTCGATCATGTTCTGCAGGGTCTCCAGATACATGGCGTGGAACACGTAGCTGGAGTAGTAGTCGAAGGCAAAGACGGGGCCGTCGGCATACCAGCCGTCGCCGACATACCACTCCTCTACCTTGCGGATGGTCATCATCACGCGGAAGTCGTCGTACTCCTTCAGCCCTGCCGCCTTGGCAATGAAGCTCTCGATGGTGCTGGAGAACAGGAACCAGTTGGTGTAGGGAGGCTCGATGGCGCGCAGCTTCTTGAACTCAGCGATGTAGCGGTCCTTCGTCAGCTGGTCGAGGGGCACCCACAACTGGTCGTAGGCACGAATGAACGACTCGGCGATGTAGGCGGCATCGACCAGGTTCTGACCAGAGACACCCCAGCACAGATAGTCGGGCGACTGCGGGTCGACGGAGTTTCGGTACGACTGCAGGGCCCACTCGCGCAGCTGCCGCCGCTGCTGTCCCTCGGCACTGTCGTCGTCGGGCAGCGTCAGCCAGGGTGCGATGCCAGCCATCAGGCGTCCGAAGGTCTCCATGTAGACCACCTTCCGATTACGGTTGTCGAACGACGGTGAGAACTCCGTCTGCATGTTCTTCTGCAGCTCACCCTTTGCCATGTTCTCAAGCACGGGCTGTGCCATTTTCCACGCCTGCTCGCACCAGTACTGGCGCTCGCTCAGCTCTTGTTTCTTCACTTTCTTAGCCTCAACGGGCAACAGCAGCACCGTGAGTGCCACCATAAGAACCACTCGCCAGGAGGGTTCACGTCTTTGCTTACATGTCATAATTTAAGGAGTTAGAGGTAGTTAGAGGTAGTTAGAAGGAGTTAGAAGTCGATAGAAGGAGTTAAGAGGTAGTTAGAAGGAGTTAAGAGGTCGTTAGAAGGAGTTAGAAGTCGATAGAGGTAGTTCTTGCGTCCCTTTGGTAGCAAGCGAGCAGAGTTCGAGCGAGAAGTCATTAGTATAGGCATCTCGGGTGTATCGTAGCGTCAGGTCTATCCTACTTTACCTCCTCCGCTCAGCTTTGCCGCTTCGCTCTGCGAAGAACTCCTCAACTCCTTTACCTCCTCAACTCCTCAACTCCTTATTTAAACAGCTTCTGGGCCATTTGATAGAGGCTGCGGCGCCATGTCAGGAACTCGTGGGCCGTTCCCTCAGAGACGTAGCCCTCGGCATTGTAGCCAGCAGCCTTGAGGGCATCGACGGCCGTCGTTACGCGGTCGGGGTACTCCTTGCTGCCGCAGCTGATGAAGATGTAGTCCACCTTGCGCCCGCCCAGCTCCTCGGGTGTGTAGAGGCCACCGCTGAGAATGCCGTAGCTGCCGAACACGTCGGGGCGCGCCAGCGTGATGGCGTGGGTCTCCATGCCACCCATCGACAGGCCCGCCATGGCGCGGTGCTTCTTGTCGGCCAGGGTCTGGAAATGACTGTCGATGTAGGGCACAAGCTCGTCGACGAGTACACGGCCGAAGTCTTCGGAAATCTTATTGCGGTCGAAGGGCCGGCCAAAGACGACATCGTTGGTCATGCCATAGGTCATCACCACGATGAACGGCAGGGCCTTGCCGTCGGCGATAAGGTTGTCCATGATGATGCCGGCCTTGCCCTGCACGGGCCACGTCGTCTCGTTCTCCCCCCAGCCATGCTGCAGGTAAAGCACGGGGTAGCGCTTCTTCTTGTCCTTGCCATAGCCAGCAGGCGTGTAGACGAAGGCCGGTCGCAGCTGGTCGCCGTTCACCTTGCTGGGGAAGAGCACCTTCTGCACGTTTCCGTGCTCTATATCGGTGCGCTCAGCATAGAAAGCCTGGTCGTGGGCAGGCACCTCAACGCCACCCATCCAGCGCGCACCGCCGTAGTAGCTGTTGGTGCCAGGGTCGATGACCGTCGCCCCGTCGATCGACAGCGTATAGTAATGGAAACCCTCGTCCTCGGGAATCAGTGTGGTGCCCATCCAGGAGCCGTCGTCCTGACGGTGCAACACCGTGCCGCCCATGCCGCCGCCATGGCCTGCAGAGGCGATGACATAGCGGGCCTGCGGTGCCTCGACACGGAAGCGCACATAGCCCTGGGAGTTTACCTGCGGATAGTTCTGCCGCGGCTGGCATGTTGCGCTTGGCACGAAGTCCTCCTTGATGACGGCGTTGTCGATGGCGGGGTTGAAGCGGCTGACGACACGATAGGCATTCTTGCGCTTGTAGTCCTTGTCGAAGAGCAACGGGTAGTTGTCGACGCCGAGCCATGAGTCGCCATCGCCAAGGTTCCAGAACGTCACGCAGTCCACCTTGTCGGCATGCTTACGCAGCACGCGGAACAGCATGGCATACTGCGCCTCCTGCAACAGCCGCTGGTCGCCTGTCACCGCGTTACCTTCATTGCGGCTGAAGCGCAGCTGGCCGCCCATCTCCTGGTTCACGCGGATGTCGAGCTCGGTGATGTGGATATGGTCGACAATCTCTGCGTACTTCGTCAGCGCCGCCTCGATATCGGCCTCCGACGGGCCGTAGATGTTGTAGTGCCCCTGCATGCCGATGCCATCAATGGGCACGCCGGCGGCCTTCATCTCCTTCACCATACTATATATACGGTCGCACTTCACGGGGTCGCACTCGTTGTAGTCGTTGTAGAAGAGCAGCGCCTTGGGGTCGGCCTCGCGGGCATACTCGAAAGCTTTGCGGATGAACTCGTCGTTGCCACAGATCTTGTAGAACGTCGACTCGCGCAGCGGCTGGTCGGGGCCCATGGCCGCGGGGCGCCGGGGGCCATCGGTGATGGCCTCGTTGAACACGTCCCAGCAGTAGACGATGTCCTTGTAGCGGTTGACCACTGTTGTGATGTGCTCTTTCATGCGCTTGAAGAGCACCTCCTTGGTGACAAGGTTGTGCTTGCTGTCATAGAACATCCAGTCGCACATCTGCGAGTGCCACATCAGGTTGTGGCCGCGCAGCTTGATGCCGTTCTGCCGGCAGAAGTCGGCGATGCGGTCGGCCTTCTCCCACGTCCACTTGCCTTCCTCGGGATGTACGGAAATGGGCTTCATGTCGTTCTCGGCGGTGATGCTGTTGAACTCTCTCTTCACGAGGGCCTGTTGCTCCTCATCGGTGACGTTGCGCTGGTTGACGGCGACGCCCATCATGAAATACTCAGCGTAGGTCTCCTTCAGCCCGGGCAGCTCTTCGGTTTGCTGCTGCCTTGGCTGAGCGTTAGCCACCATGGCGGCCATACTCATTGCAATCAATACTACTTTTCTCATGTCGGTTTTAGTTTTGGTTAGTGAATTACCTTGTTTATTTCTCGCTATTCTTTCTGTTTACCTTTGATAAATCATTTCCATCAGTTCCCGTGCGACGACCGGACGGTAATGGCTGTCCTCATAGAAGAGGTGGTAGTCGTCGTTCCACTTGTTGGGGCCAGAGAAGTCGTTGACGTTGGCCGAACCGAAAATGTCACGGAGCGCAGCCACATCCTCGGGGTGGAGGCGAATCTGGTCGTAAAGGGGACTAATGGCGATGCGGCAGTCCGCATGATGCAGGTTCAGCACGTCCTTCATCTGTTTCAACAGCACCCGCTGCTCATCGCCAATGACCGGCGGCGAGATGCTGTCGGGAAATTGCTTACCCTCGAACCGACGGGTCCTCTCGGGTGTATAGTAGCTGTCGTTGGCGATGGCTTCCTCAAGCAGGTATTCGCGCACCTCGTTTGTCACAGGGTCGTAGTCGACAGGCTGCTCGAAGAGGAAATTCTCCGTCATGTAGGGACGCAGCTGGCCGAAGAGGGTAAAGTCTATATAGCCCACAAGGAACGCTGGCTTCATGAACGCCAGGAAATTCTCGGCATGAAACGCCAGCAACCGACCGTCGGCCTTGGGGGGCATCAGGCCAAGATGGCCTGCGGTCTGCTGCGCTGTCTCAACAAGCAGGTCTCTGTCGACAACCATCAGCACATGATCGATGGTCGCCTGCTGCTCATGGAGGAAGCGAAGGTGGCAATTTAGGCGGTAGAGCGTCTCGCCGTTACCGTAATAGTGATAACCGACAGCGCCCTCGGGCAGGTGGCGCTGCCAGTCGGCTACTTGCCAGAACTGTGACCGCGAGTTTCCCATGAGATAGGCATTATAATGGCAGGTGTCACGGCGTGCGAGGTAATTCTCACAGCTCACATAGTCCATGTCGAGTGACGGATGGGGCGCCTGTCGCTCGTAGTAGTTGTCGTAGTGCCAAACCACTTTAAACGGGTCGAGCACGACGTAGACGGCCACAGCCACCAACAGTGGGGTGGAGAGCAGCAGCAGGTGCAGAAGGAATCGAACTATGGGCGTCTGTCTCATGGCCTGTCAGAACTGGAAATAGATAAACGACTCCTGCTTGGCCGACAGCGCGTTGAGCGAGTACAGCAGCACATAATACACCAGCCACCGCATCGGGGCAGCGTAAAGAATCCTGCGTGTCGAATGCTGGGCACTGCCACCTCCCGTGTCAAACCGTGTAGAATCGTGGCCGAAATCCAGCGCATGCCCACATCCCGTGTCAAACCGTGTAGAACCGTGGCCGAAATCCAGCGCATGCTCACATCCCGTGTCAAACCGTGTAAAACCGTGGCCGAAATCCAGCGCATGCTCACACCCCGTGTCAAACCGTGTAAAACCGTGGCTCCACTCTACAGCCAGGCATATTGCTGAGACCGCCAGCGGCTTAAAGCCCGAAAAGTCGGCAAGGGTCCACGGCCCGCTGACTGTACCTGTGAAGAAAGCAACCGCATCGGCCAAGGTTGGTGCACGGAAGATCACCCAGCCAACAGTGACGAGCAAGAAGGTCACAAGACAAGCCACCATGCCTCCCAGCCGCTTGTGGCGCACTGTCCCTTGTGTCCCGTCCAGCCCCTTCTCCCTCGTGGAAGGTTTGGGACTTAGAACGATCAGCGCTGCATGATACAGTCCCCACACGATGAACGTGAAGTTAGCACCATGCCACAGGCCGCTGACAAAAAACACCACGAACGTGTTGCGTACTGTCTTTGCCGCCCCCTTGCGACTGCCGCCCAACGGAATGTAGATGTAGTCGCGCAGCCAGGTCATCAGCGTGATGTGCCATCGCCGCCAGAAGTCGCGAATGTTGCTTGCGAAATAGGGCGTGCGGAAATTGGTCGACAACCTGATGCCAAAGAGCTTTGCCGTGCCGATGGCGATGTCCGAATAGCCTGAGAAGTCACAGTAAATCTGCATGGAGAAGAGCAGTGCAGCGACGACGTGCATCGTCGACGAGTAGTCGGCGTAGTCGGCCCACACCATGTTCACCGTCATGGCGCAGTTGTCGGCTACCACGACTTTCTTCACAAAGCCCCACAGCATCTGGCGACAGCCGTCGGTCGCCGCCTCGTAACTGAACTGCCGTTTTGCCAGAAACTGTGGCAGCAGGCGGGTGGAGCGCTCAATAGGCCCCGCCACCAACTGTGGAAAGAAACTGATATAGGCCGCGAAAGCCACCAGATCGGTCGTCGCCCTGCTCTGCCGGCGATAGACGTCAATGGTATAGCCGATGGCCTGGAAAGTATAGAAGCTGATGCCCACCGGCAAGATGATGTGCAGCGTGGGCATGTCAGCCGCAACGCCGATGGCGCTAAGAACGTTCGCAAACGTGTCGGCAAAGAAGTTCAGGTACTTGAATACGCAAAGAATACCAATGTTGAGCACAATGTTCGCCACCAGCACGGCTTTCCGGCTTATGGGGCTGGATGTGCCGTCCGGCCTGTCTATCAACCGTCCCGTTACCCAGCTGCTCAGGGTTGTGACAATGATGAGCGAGAGAAAGCGCCAGTCCCAGCACCCATAAAAGAAGTAACTGGCCAAAACCACAAACAAGTTCTGGGCGCGGCAGGATCTTGAATCTTGCCGAAAGCCCAATGCCCAATAGATAGCAAATACTACCGGGAGGAATATGAGGTATTCGTACGAATTAAACAGCATTTACGGGTGCAAAGTTACATTGTGCTATCAACAGGGCGTAGTTCTGCTGTTGCCTGTGGCGTCGTCAGTCCGTAGTGTTGCCGAACACGTCAATTTGCTCCGTCTTCACCCCATTGCCGGTTGGAGTCGTCGACGAATTGTTTTTGTTATTTTGGGGATTCTTGGAGCAAGTGCGTGTTGCACTATGATGACGATTTTGAGCTGAGCTGCCATCCATTGATATCGTAGTAGTGCTGTGCTCTTGAAAAGTTACTGTCGCAGTTCCGTTATCATCGGTAGTGACACCCAGTAATTGGTAGAGTTTTGCCCCATTGCCAACTTAAATCTTTGGCGCGGATGGCAGACAGAGGGTGTATGCGTACAGCATCGGTTTGACACGGGCATCGGCTTGACACGGTTTGACACGGGCATCGGTTTGACACGGTTTGACACGGGCATCGGTTTGACACGGGCATCGGTTTGACACGGGCATCTTCGGTACTTACTACGCTGATGTCTTCGCTGTCGAAATAGGCATCGTTTACGAACGTGACGGTCACACGGTCGGCACGTTGCGCCGAACGCTTCACAGCGTTGTTTTCCGACTGATGAGCCTATCCTCTTGAACCATGGTGCAGAGGAAAAGGAAAACGATGATGGCAGGGTGGATTGCCATAGTCTGTTTTCCTTTGTGGATGCAAAAGATGATACAAAAAACGGATTGGTGCTTAGAGTCTGATGCCGAAGCTGAGCGACTGGAACTCTGGTCCTCGGTCGCTCTTCAGCACGCTCATCGGCGCGTACTTGCAGTAGACTGCTACGCGGTTGATGTGAAACATGCCAAGCAGATCGACCGTGATGGGACGTGTGCCAATGTCCTTCGTACTGATATTGCACTCATCGTCGCCATCTTTATATTTGTTGGTAAGGCGTGAGTAGTAGTTCCAGTTCAGCTGGGCCCCTACCGTGATGGCAAAGTTCTTTGAAAGGCGCTGCTTGATGAGCAAGGGCATCGTGAGCGCCAGTACATGAACCCTCGACGACAGGTCTTCAATGTTGCCGCCATACGCATTCCCTATCACGACCTTGTCGTTTACCTTTGCAAACATGTCGTCATGACCTTTCAGCGTGTAGTTGTCCCATTCAAGGCCAAGACCGACAGAGAACGTCGTACTCCAGTTCTTCGGCGTATAGTCGTACTGGCCCACCGTCCAACCGACCTCCCATGAGCGGAAAGGTGCAAACTTCACACCGTCAGGAGCGCCCGTGGGCACATTGACGCCCAAATTGAAGTGCATTGTCCAGCGGTCGTTTTGGTCTTTTCCCTGTCCAAGGTCAAGCAGGCTCTCGTCTTCTGACTCGCCGTCACCAGCAATAATCGTTTCAGCATTGGCCGTCATTCCGATAGCCAACAATGCCAATAGTAATAGCTTCTTCATCATCGATAAACATTAAAGTGAATATAAATCGGTTGCAAAATTAAACAATTTTCGGCGAACGACAAAGAAAAAGCACTAGAAATTCATTCACGGGCATCGGTTTGGGCATCGGTTCGAGCATAGGTTTTACACGGGCATCGGTTCGACACGGTTTTACACGGACATCGGTTTGGGCATCGGTTTTACACGGTTTTACACGGGCATCGGTTTGGGCATCGGTTCGACACGGGCCCATCAGAATTAGTAATGCTCAACGATGTACTGCCACGAACCGTCCTTGTCGTCGAGGTTGATTGCGACGTCTGGCTCCATAGAGGTATCATCGACCGTGGCAACGTCAGGGCGGGCGAAGAACTTACAGGAGATGCTGCCCAGGACACCCGTGTTCGGCAGGCGGTAAGGCAGCACCTCACCATAATGAGAGGGCGTGAAAGTCGAGGTCGTGCCGATGATGGTGCCTATGTGGTTGTCACGGGCACTTGTCAGGAGCATGCCTGCGCTGCTGAACGTCTTCTTTCCCATGACGAACACCACCTGTCCCCCGTAAACCTTTGGCTGCTGATAGTCGGCAGGAATCTTGGGGGCGGGCTGCTGATAGAGCTCGTCCTTGTGGCCATCACCCTCCCAGTTCTTCTTCACTTCGGCAATCCTCGGATTATAGGCGGCCATCAGGTCGGAGAAGCGGATGTAAGTCGTGAAGAACTTCGTCTCGCGCAGTGGATACAGGTGTGCCAACAGCTCGTCGCAAAGCTGGCTGCTGCCGCCACCGTTGTACTGTACGTCAACGACGAGTGTCTTGATGTGCCCCTCTTCCATCTTGGCGAACATGTCATTGAGGAATGTGGCGAAAGGATAGTCGCTGGCATTGACACACTGGTTGAACTGCAGATAGCAGATACTCTCATCAGGGAAAAGCTGATAGTCGTAGAATGAGTCATGGCGGCGCATGATGTGCGCCTTGTCGATAGGTCCCGACGCTATGCTGTCCTGTTCTGTCGCCTGTGCCTGCTTGCGCTCACTGAGGCGCTGCGTCGTTGTGAGGTCCGTATGTTTGTCGTGGAGCGGTCCCAGCACCCCGATCAGGGCATCGACAAAGGCTTCGTCAGTCTCGAAATGCTTGCACTGCTCCAGGAGTGCCTGCTTCTTGGCGAACCAGTCGGCGCGCCGGTCGGCCTTTATATAATAAGGATGTGTGTCGGCCACCATATCCATAAAAAGGATGGCATCTTTCTGATACTTGTTGCCAGCCTGATAGTCTGCCGTGCCTAGATAGGCAGAATCATTGAGGCATTTAAACATGTTCACGTCCTGGGCTACGACGGTCTGCCATCCGGCTATGAGGAGTAGCAGGGTGATAAGAAAATGTTTCATCGGTTTTGGTCTTTATTCTTCTATTAGACGGTGCGAAGGCGCAAAAAGTTGCAGATGGCCTTAACGCCACTTACAGGCCTAACTCCAGGGCAAACGACTGGCGGGGCAGCTTCTTTGGCAGCGTCACCGTGACGCGTTCGCCCTCCACCTTCCACTTAAGCTTCTTGCCTGTCGACAATAGGCGCACGTCCTTTTTCGGGATGTTTCCCGTCCAGCTGATGGTTTCTGGCAGTTGGCCGTCATCGTCGAGCAGGTAGATGGCGAACAGGCTGGCGCCATCCTTCGATGCAGTAAACCACAACGGGCCGTCGTGGTAGTGCGCTGTCGTAGTGGTGTTATAGATGGCTTTGCCATTCTGCCGTAGCCACTGTCCAATCTCCTCCAGCCGTGCCACGGCCTCGGGCTGTATCAGGCCTTCGGGCGTGGGGCCCACGCCCAGCACCAGATTACCACCTTTGGCCACGATTTCTGTCAGGGTGCTGATGACGCGTTGTGCGCTCTTCCATCGCGGCCGTTTGACATAACCCCAGTCGTCGCTCAGCGGGATGCAGCTCTCCCATGGGAAGTTCAGCTGCTCCTCGGGGATGGTGCGCTCGGGGGTCTGGTAGTTTTCGTATGGGCCATGGATGGTGCGGTCGACGATGATCAGTCCGGGCTGATGGGCGCGTGCCATCCGGGCCATTCCAGGCATGTCGATGTCCTGGCCGCGGTTCTCGGCAGTCACCCAGCCGCCGTCTAACCACAGGATGTCAACTTTTCCATAGTTCGTCATCAGCTCTTCAATCTGCCGATGCGTATAGTCGACAAACTTGCTCCATCGGTCAGGGTGTCGCTTCACGGGATAGTTCACATTGCGCCCCTTCTTTCCATAGACGTCCCACCAGTAGAGTTGTGAGTGCCAGTCGGGCTTCGAGAAATAGGTTCCGACGGTGAAGTCCTTCTCGCGGAAGGCGTCAAGCACATGGCAGAGCACGTCGCGGCGAGGGTCGTCGCTGAAGGCATGGCGGGCTATCGAAAAGTCGGTCTGCTGCGTGTCCCACATGCAGAAGCCGTCGTGATGCTTCGTCGTGAAAATCATGTAGCGCATGCCGGCATCCTGACAGACCTGTGCCCACTGCGTGGCATCGAACTGCACCGGCCGGAACGTGTCGGCAAGCCCGAAGTACCAGTCCATGTACTGCTGATAGGTGCGGGTGCTGTCGCGTGTGATCCACTCCTCGTCGCATATCGACCACGACTCCACGATGCCCGGCACGGCATAGAGGCCCCAGTGCAGCAGCACGCCAAACTTAAGGTCCTGCCACTGCTTCAGGTTGCTGACCACCGCTTCGTCGGTGGGCCATTGGTAGACGGCCGACCGCTCGTGAATATTGCCTTGTGCCATGGTCGTCAGCGCCGTCGCCGCCATGGCTGCCGTCACGATTGCTTTTCTCAGTCTCTTCATGTCTGTTCTTATTGTTGTTTCTTTACAATCCCGAAGAAGCTGGGCTCCGTCCCTTCACCCTGTCGTTTGCAAAGGTACGAACCCCATCAAACCGTGCGTTTTAGTTTCCGAGAAGTCTGCCGGTCCTCTCGGAGAAGTCTGCCGGTCCTCTCGGAGAAGTCTGCCAGTCCTCTCGGAGAAGTCTGCCGGTCCTCTCGGAGGGGTTTACCCTTGCTAAAAAATCAGGCAATACCTGACAATTCTTCTTTAGTCAAGCCGGTTATTTCAATGATGTCTTCGTCAGGAAGCCCTTGTCCTTTTAACTTACGGGCTATCTCCAATGCCTTTTGGTGTGCACCTTCGGTTAGTCCCTCTTTCCTTCCCTCTTTCATTCCCTCTTTTATTCCCTCTTCTCGTCCTTCCGCTCTTCCCTCTTCTCGTCCTTGTGCTTTCCCTTCTTCATACCCTTCTAACTTCCCTTCGCCGCGTGCGGTGGTCATGGTGTTTTCAAGGATGTGGCGGTCCATCCAGTAGCTTTCGTATGCACGCTGTTCCTCACGGCTCATCTGCATGATGGTCAGCTTTTCGCGAGCCTCTTTCAGTCCAGGGGCATCGGCATCATCGGGAATATCGCTGGTGGCAAGGAAGTACAGCCACTGGTCTAAGGGCACGCGCGACCACCGGTTGAAATCGTTTACCTTCAGGATGTAGTATTCAGGATAGAGCTCATAGATGTCGCTAACTTCGAATTTCTGCTGCTGGTAGGGGCTGAGCCTTAGCAGGTCGCCCTTGTGGATGCCACGGAACTCGGTCTTGCCGTGGTAGACCACATCGTCGCCCTGCCCCAAGTCGAAGTAGACAATGTTGACGGAGTAGATTTTCTTCACGTTCTCATAGTTCTGTCCGCCGTTGATATAATCGGTGACGAGCTTGGAGGCTCCGAAGAGCATGCGCTGGAAGTAGGCGAACTCCGGCTCACCCTGTACTTCTATGAGTATCAGTTCGCCGTCACCGTTCTCCGCCAGCAGGTCCACACGGTTGTATTTTGACTCCCGACGGTCCTGGTTACCCTCGCTCTCAAGCAGGCGGTGTATCTTCACGTTGAAGTTCAGCAGCGTGGTGAGGAAGCCCTCGAGCACGCCGAAATTGGCCTTGTCGCGCAAGATGCGCTTTAGGGCCCAGTCGAAGCTGACGAATGTCCTTTCTTTCATGATGCTGCGAATATTTGCCGCAAAGATACATAAAATTCGTTAGACGTAAAAGAAAACGCTTTATTATTTGCTTTTTTTATCTATACTTTTGTCGAATATGGGCGAAAGGCGGCGTGATGTCGCGGAAAATATATACCTTTGCACCCCGTATGGAATCGAATCATTCAGGAAACAACCGCGAACCCCTGCTGGCCCATCTGTCGATGTTTGCGGCCTGCGCCATCTGGGGACTGATGGCACCACTGGGCAAGGACGCGATGACACATGGACTCGACGGTCCCTCGATGGTGATGCTGCGCGTGTCGGGCGGAGCCCTGCTCTTCTGGATAGCATCGCTCTTCACCAAGCGCGAGCATGTGCCTTTGAAACATGTGCTGACTTTCGCCGGAGCCGCCGTCTTTGGCATCGTGTGCAACCAGTGTGGCTACACCATCGGACTGTCGCTGACGTCGCCCATCAATGCCAGCATCGTCACAACGTCGATGCCTATCTTTGCCATGATTCTCGCCGCACTCATCCTGAAGGAACCTATCACCAGCAAGAAAGTGCTGGGCGTGCTGCTGGGATGCAGCGGAGCACTGATGCTGATACTCACGTCGATGTCGCATGCCAGCGACAAGGTGGGCGACATCCGTGGCGACCTCTGCTGCCTGGGGGCCCAGTTCTCCTACGCCCTCTACTTGTCGCTGTTCAATAAGTTCGTCAAGCGCTACAGCATCTTCACTGTCAACAAGTGGATGTTTCTCTGGGCAACAGTCCTCTTGCTGCCTTTGGCGGGGCCACACACCTGGTCGATGGTCAGTGCTCCGTGGTCCATGAAAACCCTGTTGGAAACGGTCTATGTCATCGTCTTCGGCACGTTCATCGGCTACATCCTGATTATCAAGGCCCAGAAGATTCTTCGTCCTACGGTTGTCGCCGCCTACAACTACGTGCAGCCTGTGGTGGCTGTCATCGTCAGTGTGCTGGCGGGCCTTGGCGTGCTGATGTGGACTCATGCACTGGCCGTCATACTCGTGTTCAGTGGCGTGTCGCTGGTGACGAAGTCCAAGAGTCGCAGGGACATGGAGACTAAATAGTCGTTTTAAAAAAGAATTTCCTTGTCAGCACCCAATCTTATGAAAAGCAGTTCCCGTCATCCCGACGGGAACTGCTCATAAAAAACGAGAGAGCCTTTATGGAAAAAAGACTCACGGCTGCAAAGGTACAAAATACGAACAAAAAAGCCCTCGCCGAGTCTTGAAAAGTAGCTGCCGAGGACATAAGTCTTTACTTTGGTAAAGAGTTATTTGGTAGAAGTCGCACGTTACTGGTTAAAAGTGATGTCGCGACGCATCATCGAGATGGTCTTGGGCGTCACATTGAGGAAGGAGGCAATGGCGTTTAGCGGCAACGCGTTCACGATGCCAGGGCAGCGCTGCATCAACAGTTCGTAACGCTCACGGGGAGTGGTGCGGTGCAAGTCTTGATAACGGGCCTTAAACTGGTTGAGCATGTGCTCACCGATGAGTGCGCGTATATCCTTGGTTTCGGCACTTCGATTAAAAAAATCTTTCAGGCAGTCGCCACTGACCCTCCACACACGGCTTGACATCATGGCTTGTATAGAGGCCTGCGATGGACGACCAAAAAGGACATTCGGATAGTCGGCCACAAACTCTCCTTCGAACGAGAACCACGTGATGTGTTCCTTGCCATCGCTGACACCCCGCGTCAGATACTTAAAGCACCCGCATTCAACATAGGCAAACCAAAGTGCCGGTTCGCCCTCACGCTCCATCTGCTCACCCTTGCTATAGGTGACGATTTCGCCCTCCCGTTTGCAAAACTCTCGCAGCCTCGCAATTTCTGTTACCAGCATCGATGTGTTATATTTCTGCTCCATGTCTTTACCTATTTATATAATAGCTTCTAATCATAATACACCCATGAGTTGGAAACGTGACACTTGAGGCCGTTAAACTTTCTAAATCGAAGAGCACAAAACAGGCGCGAGCCCTTATTAGCACAAGAGGCTGAGACATCTGAGCTGGTACAAAACGACTGGATGGAGCAGCTTCCTGACAATCGTCTCGTGACGGCCTTGTAGCTACCCGGTACGCACGACGCCGCCTCTGCGGAGGGATGGACAGGGTTGGCCGAAATCATTGGTGATGCGATGGCTCGTGCACAGGATCTCACCATTGCCGACCAGTGGAAAGTTGGCGTGCGCGTGTTTGACATCCGTCCACAAAAAGATGGCGACGTGCTACGCTGCATGCACGGCATATCGGGCACAAAGCTGCTGGTGGGCGACTTCCTTGCCAAGATGCGCGACCTGCTGGCTGCCTCGCCTTCTGAATTTGTCATTGTCACCACCAAGATCGACACCACCGATGGTGAGCCAGAGGTGGCTGAGTGGGCGCCACTGTTCTCCTCGCTGATACAAAGCGACTCACTGCGCCAGTGCTTCGTGGAGTTCAGTCCCACGCAGAACGTCGGCGACCTTCGTGGAAAGATTCTGCTACTCTCGCGCAACAAGTATGCCGAAGTGCCACTGGGCGGCTTCATCACAGGCTGGTCGTCAGACAAAGATTTTGCCTATCAACAAGGTGGCACCATCACTGGCAGCGATGGCAGCAGCTGTCCGCGATGGATGCAGGACTGCTACAAGCCCAACAAAGACCGCGAGGGCAAGGAGAATGCCATTCGTCTGATGCTCGACGCCGCCATGGGACGTGACCTCACCACGCAACAGCCAGCATGGGTGATGAACTACACAGCAGGCAACACGCTGGAATTCTTCTCAGACGGTTACCGCGAGAATGCTGTCTATGCTCACCAGCTGGTACTCGACTACCTGAATGATGAGGACCATACAGGTTCCACTGGCATCGTCTTCATGGACTATGCAGGCGTAGAGACGACTAAGGGCGCCGGTGGGGACTACTACGAGGTGAAAGGTCGCCAGCTGGTTGAGGCACTCATCGCCCAGAACTTCCGTAACGATGTCAATGGCATCAAGCCTATTCTCAATGCTCGACTCTCAACTCTCAATTCAGACTGGTATACAATGGATAGTCGCCGCCTCTCCAAGCAGCCCACTACTCCTGGTATCTACATGAGCAATGGAAAGAAAATAGTCATTAAATAATGTAGTTTATCGAATGCTTACGTTTCTAATGACCTATGTAGAATAAATGCTGTTTTCTTTCAACTCTTCACTTTGATGCTAAGTATCTGTATAACAGCTGGTTTTGGTGAATGGATTCTTAGGGTGTGAAAACAACAGACAGAGCCGGCACACTCGCCAGTGTCAATGCCGCCAGTGTAGGGGCAGGCCCCGTGCCTGCCCGTTGGCCCGGCAGGGCTAGTGTGCCTTCTGCGGATGGCCAATGCCGCCTATATCGTTGCCTGTCAATGCCGCCAGTGTAGGGGCAGGCCCCGTGCCAGCCCGTTGGCCGCCAGTGTAGGGGCAGGCCTTGTGCCAGCCCGATGGCCCGTCAAGGGCCAGTGTATCATAACCATTCTCTCTAACACTGGCTCTATCGAGCCAACGGGCTGGCACGGTGCATGCCCCCACACTGGCGGACTGCCATCGCGTCGACACATAACACTGGTGGTCTGTCATCACGTCGAACTCGGTTCAGTCATTTCCTCCGATTGAATCGCCTTGAAAGGCAGGAAAAAGCTTTGCTGACCTACGTCAGCAGATTTGCTGACCTTCGTCAGCAGATTTGCCGACCTTCGTCAGCAGATTTGCCGACCTTCGTCAGCAGATTTGCTGACCTTCGTCAGCAACAGTTGGAATCGCTATTTGGGACCATTGAATTAGGATTGCGGTTCATCAAAAATTGGGGCTGGCTGCAGCGGCCGATGGTTACATTAATCATACAATAATCGGCTTCGTGTGCACTTTTTCGCGCATTATCCCAAGCCTTTGTCTTTGCGTTTTCAGCCGCCCATAGAAACCCTTCACCATAACATGCTCGTAATGAGGCGTTTATTGGAAACGTGAAGGGTTGTGAGGTTACTGCATATAGAAATATATTGATGTCCGCTAACCAAGCCCCAGCCAACGGAATTCTCTCGAACGGACCATGTACTTTGGACAAATAGGGGATAAGATGAAATTCCCCGGACACCAATAGTTTATAATAGCAATGTTGCTCCCCTTGTTATAGACATATATTAACAACGAAGGCATCGACCGCATTATTACATGGTTTACAATTAAGTAACTGTTCAAATTTAGTTTATACAAATAATCCTTTTTTTAACAACGAATTAAACGAATTTGACGAATTGCTGCGCGTTGTAATTCGTTTAATTCGTTAAATTCGTTGTTTTTATAAAATAATTGTGTTCATCTA
>JAFPZD010000129.1 GCA_017417465.1 Prevotella sp.
CCCCGAGGGGGCTTCATTAGTCTTTGAGGCATTTGTGTCCCCCTCGGGGGACGAAAGGGGGGCTCCCATATTCTCACCTTTGGCAGAGGGTGCACGGAAGTTGAATGCCTTGTAGTAGCTGCCGGCGGTCTCTGCAAGCGAGCGCTCCCAGAAGCCATCGGCATAGTCGCCATAGAGCGGCAGCATCTCTCCATAGGGCACAGGAGTGGCGAGTTCGGGCCAGCCCGTCCGTGTGTAGAACGGCAAGTCGAAGCCGATGCGCAGCGCCATCTGCTTCAATGCCATGAGATAGGAGCCGCGCCCACGATACTCATTGTCGAACTGGCAGGCCATGACTGGACCGCCATCCTTCCATTGCAGTCCTTGCACCTGTGTGAAAATCTGCCGGTAGAGACGTTCCACAAAGAAGAGGAACCGCGGGTCTTCGGAACGCATCCGGATAGGCTTACTAGTTCCCTCTCCTTCGGGGAGGGTTAGGGAGGGGTTATACATCCAATCAGGAATGCCGCCGCAGCGCACCTCGCCATGACAGAATGGGCCAATGCGCAACACCACTGGCATCTGCTCGGCCTTACACACCTCAAGGAACTGGCGAAGGTTGCGTTGTCCGTCCCAGCGAAAAATGCCCTGTTGCTCTTCAACGTGATTCCAGAACACATAGGTAGCGATGATGGTCACGCCACCATCCTTCATCTTCCTGACCTCCTGTTGCCACTCGGCTTGTGGAATGCGCGAGTAGTGAATCTCTCCCATCACGGGACAGACGCGCCGACCATCGATGATCAAGCTCGTCGCATCCCACGAAACACTGGGCACATCAGCTGCCCACGACATCATGGCAGTCCCAAGCAGACAACTCACAATGGCCATTCGTCTTTTTATGGATATTCTCATACGATCAATGATTTCTTTACAAAGGTACAATTATCTGCTGATTTTCCTACTTTTTCCTACCTTTTATTATGGCAGTTACATACTTTCTCAGAACTATCCCATCAGCGTGCGCAATGCCTGGAGACCCTGATGATTCACGTCGAGTGCTTCGGCCTCAGCGAGGAAGTGGCGTGCCTGATCGGTGTGGCCAAGTCCGTAGTGGCCAAGGGCAAGCATGTAGAGGCAATGGATGCGGTTCTTCGTGTCAAGTTCATCGCTTCCTTCCCAGACGAGCAGGTCGGGCAGCGAAACGGCAAAGTAGTCCATGGTCTGATGCTCGAACAGGTGCTGCTGACCGTAGTTCACGAGTCGCCAGAAGCGGCCGTTGGCCTCTTCGTCGCGTCCGAGCCGACGCAAGGCCATTCCCTGATAGAAGATTTTGTCGGGTTTGGCATCGTTGTAGTACATGGCTGCAGCAGGTTCCTGCCGACCCATGGTGGCCTTCTCCCAGCAGTCGCGTGCCTTTTCCGTGTTGCCCTGCATCTCATTGGCCAGGCCGAGGAAGTAGTAGAAGTCGTTCTCCTGCGCCCCATAGAGTTTGCCCTCACCAAGATGATGGGGGTATTCCAAACATTCTTCGAGCAGTTGAATGCTCTTATCAAGAGCACTGGAACATGGTGTTTCCACAGACACGCCTGCCTGCAACTTTTCATGATTCTCTTTTCCCTTTTCACTTAGCGGCTTCAGCAGCTGCTTTGCCAATTCCACCCGTGCTATCTGGTATTGAGCAGGCACCTTGCCTTCACCGCCCTCCCAGGGATGGAAGTGGTGGCTGTCGAGTTCGCGCATAGCTTCCTCGTAGCGACCCAGCTGGTTCAGCAACGTGATATGCTCGAGTAAGAGGTCGTCGCGCTGCGCCATGAGTTTGGGATAGCGCTCGAGGTTATCGAGGCGGAACTGGTGTGGACGCTGCATGCGCTTGTAGAGTTGGTCGAGTTCCATGAGGATACGGGCATCGTGATTGTCAAGGTGGAAAGCCCTCTCCATACACTCCAGCGCCTCCTGCTGGCGCCCCTGCTTGTTGAACCGTGCCAAGGCGAGGTTGCGCCAGACGGTGGGGAACTGCGCATCGAGACTCGCGGCTAGTTCCCAATTCTCGATAGCAACGTCGTACTGTCGCTTGTCGTAGTAGAGGCAGCCAAGGTAGTAAGGTGCACGGGCACCCTCGGGATTCATCTCTTTGGCTACAGAGAGAACCACCACGTCCTCCAAGCGATTGGGGAAGCAATAGTCCGGCTTGACCTTTTCTGCCTGTTGGAAGTAGCTGATGGCTTCCTCACGCAGTCCCTGACACAGTTTGAAGTAGCCTAAATAATAAGATGTGAGTGGCGAATCCTTCTGCAGTTTCTTGGTCACGGCGGGTATAGAGAGCACTTGCTCGGCCTCTTGCCATAAACCTGCCTGAGCATAGTCGAGCGCCAGTTCGTGGTAGTTGTATACGTTTCCGTGCATCATCTCCACCAACTGCTTCAGCACGTCCTTATCCTTCGTCAGCAGGTATCGTTCGAAGATGATTCCATAGTTGAAGCGGTCTATCTTGAGCGACTCGTCGATGAGTTGCAAACGGTCGTTCAAATCTTTTGAGTTGCCCATCTGCAAACCGCCTTTCTGCTTGCTTTCTTGCAACAGTCGCAGAACGGCAGCCTTCAAAGCCCGCGCCTTGTGGTTACAACTGTTGAAGATGAGACAGCGATTGAGTTCGTCGAGTGCATCCTCATAGCGTCCTTGCGAAGTGCTGATGCAGGCAGCCTCAAAATAGCCGGCGTCGGCCCATGCCTTGTTCCATGTGGACTTCCAGAAGAGTTCATAGGCCTCCTGCGGACGTTGCAAGTATTTCAGCGCCAATGCAAGGTTGAAGATGGGCTCGCCCTCATAGGGGTTCGGGTTACGCTTCTGCCAAATCTTCACAGCTTTACGCAGATAAGGTTCAGCCTTGTCGAAACGTCCACGTCGCAAGTACCAAAGACCCATCTGGTTCAGACAGCGCACATCATTGGGATCGCGGCGCAAAGCCTCCTCGTAGTAGTCGAGGGCCGACCACGTGGCATGACGGTATTGCTCCAGGTGGAGTCCTGTCAGATAGAGCTGGTCGTTGGTCTTCGTTTCAGCAGGCGGCAAGGCTGCCTCGGCAGCATCGGGGATAGGACGAATCTCATCGGGTTCGGCATGCCAACGGATAGCGCCTCCTCTATTCCCTCCCGATGTGGGAACGATTGTCAGTGTCAGCTCATCGAACTTGGCACCCTTCACATCTATCGTCTCGGAAAGAACGGCCTCCGGCGACAGTGTCAACACCTTATTATAGTACTCCTCACCATTGTCGTTGCACAACATGATGCGAGCCTCCCGTCTCGATGTGGCCAGCACCTTCAGGCACACGCCACTCTTCGAAGCCGGGTTGATGTTCATGATGAAATCACGCGACGCCTGCTTCACCACACCCAGCTCTCGATAGGGCATGAAATACTGCGTGAACTGCTTCTCCTCGTAGGGCATGAGCCATGTGAAGTCGGGTTGGTTCTCGGTATAGACACCCGCCATCAGCTCGATGTAGGGGCGGAAACCCTCACGGATGTTTCCAACCGATAACCCGTCGGAAGCAGTGGATTCGTCGGTTAAGTTACGGTCCCATGCGCGTCCGAAGTCGCCGTTGCCCCATGTCCACTGCTTCTTTCCTGGCGAGAAGTGGTGCGAGGCCACGTGTAGCATACCGCCTTGGGTGTCGTTCTCATAGCCGCCCTCGAAGTCATATTTCGAGTTCACGGCCATATAACTGGTCGGTACCTTGATATTCTTGTAGTTGGAGATGTCTACGCCTGCGGAATAGTCCATTTTATAATAGGTGCCAGTGGCAATCGGGAACGAACTGACGGCCCGCTTTCCATGGTCGAACACGGCATTGACGTCGGGCGGGAACACGCTCTGATACTGGTCGTTCACCTCCACGGCTGGATTGGCCCACCAAAGGAAGGTCTGCGGCAGACTAGTACGATTCGCGACGCGGCCTTTGATTTCCAAGTAAGCACAACCCGGGCGCAACGTAAAACCGGCCACACCCTTCTGATGGAACATGCGCTCCATCTCATTCACCCACACCGTCACCGAACCATCATTCGCTTCCTCGATGTCACAATCGACGGGCAGATAGGTCGACGGACGATGGTGCTGTGGCCAGTTGAACTCAATGCCGCCCGATATCCACGGGCCTGTCAAGCCCACCAACGCAGGCTTGATGACGTGGTTGTAGTAGACGAAGTGGCGTTCCTTAATTTTGTCGTAGGCCATCTGGATGCGACCGCCCAGCTCGGGTAGCACCATCACCTTCAGGTATTCGTTCTCCAACCATACTGCCATCCACTCGTGGGGTGTGGGCTCGTCGGCTATCGATTCTACCACCGGATAGGGATAGACCACTCCGCTCGAGCCCTGATAGACGCGCTTCTCCAAAAATATCGGGTTCTTCTCGGCTTTTCCAATTTCGTAAGTCGGTATCGTGACCAACTCTCTCCATGCTGTTACCATAGTCTTATTGTCTTTTTTATATTCAATTCTTATTCGTCAGTTCTTGCTCTAACTGTTCCAGCGACTTACCTTTGGTTTCAGGACAACGACGCAGGAAGAAGAGGAATCCGCAGATGCAGATGGCGGAATAAATCCAGAACGTACCGCTCGAACCCAACGAGGCATTGAGCGAGGGGAACGAGAACGTCAGCGTGCAACACCCTGTCCAGAGGGCGAACGTACAAGTGGCCATTGCCACACCACGCACACGGTTGGGGAATATTTCTGACAGCAGCACCCAAGTGACAGGACCGAGCGTCATCGCATAAACGGCAATGGCTGCCACGACGAGCACTACCATGAAGAAACCGGTCACGTGCAGGTAGTAGCAGGTGCCCAAGGTGAGGTAGATAAGGCCGAGTCCGGCAGCACCGAAGAGCATGAGTGAACGACGCCCAAGGCGGTCAACGGTGTAGAGTGCCACGATGGTGAACACGACATTGGCCACGCCGGTGATGACAATATTAAACAACACATCGCCAACGCTATAGCCAGCCGACTGGAATATTTCCTGTGCGTAGTTGAAGATAACGTTTGTGCCACACCACTGCTGGAACACAGCCACCACCACGCCCAGCACGAGCACGGCGGCATAACGGTGTGTGAAGAGTTCGCGCAGTCCGCCTTGATTCTGCTGCTCACTCGAGACTGAAGCCTTGATGGCAGCCAGCTCACATTCAGCATAAGCCTCTCCACCAATTCTGAAGAGCGTAGCAAAGGCCTTGCGACTCCCCTCTTCTCGCAGCGGCTGGGGCAGGCTTCCTTGCCAACGCGGGCTCTCAGGAATGAAGAACGCCAACACGAGGAAGCAGGCGGCAGGCAGGGTCTCTGCCCAGAACATCCAGCGCCATCCCATCTGACCATTCCACGAAGCGAGGATGTCGCCGTCAGTGTAACCTGCAGGAATGGGCTCTGCCAGCTGCCAGTTCACGATCTGCGCTGCGAGGATGCCCAGTACAATGGTCATCTGATTGAGCGACACCAGCCGCCCGCGCACCTCCGAGGGTGATATCTCGGCAATATACATCGGTGAAAGTGCACTGGCCACGCCAATTCCCACGCCACCAATGAAGCGGGCAATGTTAAACAAGGTGAAGTCGGAGAAGGCTCCCGTGGCGATGGCCGATACTGTGAAGAGCACGGCTGCTGTGATGAGCAACGGCTTGCGACCATAGCGGTCGGCAAGTGCACCGGCCACCATTGCTCCTACCAGACACCCCACAAGGGCCGTCGACATAGCGATGCCTTGCATCACAGGACTGTCTGAAATGCCAAAGAACAGCTCGTAGAACGGTTTGGCACCACCAATAACCACCCAGTCGTAGCCGAAGAGCAGACCGCCCATGGCCGAGACGAGGCAGATGAAATAAATGAACGCGCGATTGTATTGCTGCATGATTTTTGAGTTATTGAGTTTTCGGAGTTTGCTGAATACTCGGAATCTTCCGAGTTTGCGATGCAAAATTACATCATTTTCCACAATAAAAAGATGGAAAAAACGTTTCTTTTCATGGACAATCTTACAATTCTCATGAAAGAAGGATTCTCAGGCGAACGCACCATCGTTCTACCGGCCATGGTGGTAGAACTGGAGGAAGCCGATCCGTTGGTGTCGAGCCTATACATCACAGACATCGGCTACTACCCACATGCCGTGGGCCATCGCCGTGAACGAAGGGAGGGCATCGACCAACATGTACTCATCTATTGTGTAGAGGGAGCCGGCCGTTATAGGCTCGACGGACGCTCTTACGACGTGCACAGCGGGGAATACTTTATCCTGCCAGCAGGGCATCCCCATGCCTATACAGCCGACGACGACAACCCGTGGACCATCTATTGGATTCACTTCAAGGGTCAGCATGCCGCGGTCTATGCCGAGGGTGCTCACACGCCGCAGCGCATACGCCCGGCAATGAACTCGCGCATCAGCGAGCGCAACCATATCTTCGAGGAGATATTCTGCACGCTCAATCGGGCACAAGACCGCGAAAGTCTGCGCTATGCCTCTTCTCTGCTGCACTATTACCTTGCCTCAATGCGCTATCTGCGCCACTTCCGCGAGGCAGCCACCATGAGCGATGCCGTCATCGATGCAGCCATCCACTACATGCAGGAGAACCTTGAACAGCACCTCACACTCGCCGACCTGGCACGCTACACGGGCTACTCGCCATCAGCATTGTCAGCGCGGTTCCGTCAGCAGAGAGGAACGAGCCCGCTCAGCTACTTCAACCGCCTGAAGACAGAAACCGCCGCCCATATGTTGGCAACGACAGACATGCACATCAACCAGATTTGTCATAAGGTGGGCATCACTGATCCGTATTACTTCTCCCGCCTGTTTACAAAAACCATGGGCATGTCTCCACGCGAATATAGACAAAGAAATCGCCTATGATGACAAAAATCTTGCCGCAAGATTCTTGCCTTTCAGAATAATTTGCTACCTTTGCAGGCGCTTATAAGTACTTATTATATTTTTATGAACATATTAGAACTGAGCGAACAGGAGATTGTTCGCAGACAATGTCTACAGGAACTGCGCCAGATGGGCATCAACCCCTACCCTGCCGCAGAGTATCCGACGAATGCTTTTAGTACAGAAATCAGAAAGAATGTTGAGAATGGCTCATGGGTCATCGACGTGGCTGAGGGCGAAGAGCCTCTGGCTGCCGACCAGCTGCCCCAGGTGTGCATTGCCGGCCGCATGATGAGTCGCCGCGTGATGGGTAAGGCCTCGTTTGCTGAGGTGCAGGACTCGAAAGGCCGCATCCAGGTTTATGTTTCGCGCGATGAGTTGTGCCCCGACGATAATAAAGATATGTATAACGTGGTGTTCAAGCGCCTGCTCGACATCGGTGACTTCATCGGCGTGAAGGGCTATGTGTTCCGCACACAGACGGGTGAAATCAGCGTTCATGCCAAGGAGCTTACGCTGCTGTCGAAATCGCTGAAGCCGCTGCCCATCGTGAAATACAAGGACGGCGTGGCCTACGACAAGTTCGACGACCCGGAACTGCGCTACCGCCAACGCTATGTCGACCTGGTGGTGAACGATGGCGTGAAGGAAACATTCCTGCAGC
>JAFPZD010000130.1 GCA_017417465.1 Prevotella sp.
GTACCTACGGCACGCTCGTTACTCCTGCCCTGTGCTACCAGCCATTAAAATGGCTGGCTACCATTGTCACGCCCCTACGGGGCTGGCTGCGCATGGTTTCCATAGCTTGCGAAAGTTGAATAAAAAATAACTTGGTATAAATACACCACAGAGACACAGAGTTTTCCTTGTGCCAGATAAAGCCTCTGTGTCTCTGTGTCTCTGTGGTGAGATACCTTAACATTGTACCATATAAGTAACTATTCAAATTTAGTTTATACAAATAATCCTTTTTCCACGCAGGAAATTAACATCGTTGATATTCAATTAGTTAGCATCTAAACGGTAGAAAAATGCGAAATCTGCTCAAAATAATTTTCAAAAATCTCATTTTTAACGTAATTAATATTATTTAAGACGAGATTTACTTTCAAACGCCCCAAAATGCGTAGATATATAGAGTTTAAGGCAGTTTTGAGGTGATGAGTCAAGATTCTGCATACGGAAGATAGTGTACTATATTCTTTCATTTGGATGAATTGTTCGTTAAATGTTGATATTTTCTGCTCAATATCTTGTGGCGAAAAAAGTATGCGTTTTACACCCACAATTACTATTGCAGAAGTGCGAGAAGATGTTGTTGGGAAATGTGTGAACATGTTCAGGAGAATTTCATGTGGTGTTATTCCTTCCATCCTATATCATTTATTAAACGTTCTGCTTTTTAATCCCATTAAAACGATGCAAAGGTAATAAAATAATCTGATAAGACAAAAGGTTTTCCTGTTCAAACCTCCGCCTCGTTCTCTCCAACCTTGCCGAAATCACCGGCAAATGACTGATTACCCACAGGAAATCAACGAATCTTCCTATAGCTCAAAATTGCATATAAAGATGTATCGCTTAGTAGCGGTGTTGATTTACAGCAAGTTACGGCGAAATATGGCATAATAAAGATGTAGCGATAATGTAGCAGTATGTAGCAAAGTGTAGCTATAACTATTAAATGTAAATGGCGGAAGTGTGCTTGCTTTGCTTCTTTCTTAAGCGATTTGCAGTGAAGTGGTTATTGGAGGTACAAAGAAATGTTTTTATGCTTGTTGATTTATTGTAGTAAAGCATTCGAACCGCAAACGCCACAAGATCAGTTGAAAGAGTTTGCAGCCAACCTGATGCACTATGAATTTGGCGATGGTTATGAAGTAGTGAATACGAAGTCACAGAATAACCATCCTGACAGACCTCAGGATCTGGTAATTAAGTTGACTGATGATGAGTTCGCCAAATTGAAGGCTTATATAGAAACCTTAGAAGACGGTGAGAAAATAACCAAGAAGAAAGGAACCATTTATTCCGATACGATAACCAAACATGATAATGGTTGTAGCTTTAAACACACAAGTTCTCATTCTGACAGTGACTATATGTTTTTTATGGCCATAGCAGAAGTTGATTATCAGAACAAGGAAGTATCTTTTAAGAGTACCATGTTTTGATCAGACCATTTTGATATAATCATCATCACTTAATTCATACAAGAAAAAGGGGAGTTCATACAACGGATTTTCCTTTATTTGTACTGCCGTAAATAATCCTATAAATTTGCAGCATCAAATCAAAAAGAAGAGAAGAATAATGAAGAAAGTAAGAAAGTTTTTCTTGTATGTATTGTTATTGGCTGTAATGGGTGGATGCGCAGTCCTTTGGCTCCTCTATGGAAGCAAGACCAGCAATCCTCATAATTATGCTACGGTAGGTGATATCCCTGTACCGTGGGGGTATGAACGAATAGCTGGGGATGATGCTGCCTTTAGCAGCTACCTGCGTTCGTTGCCATTGAAAGGGAAAGGTTCTAAGGTTCAGTTGTTCACTGGTGGCGAATCTCGTTTTCAATCGTTAAGCTATGCGGTAGTCAGCCTTCCGCTGTTATCGAACGAGGAGCAGTGTGCTGATGTATGCATGCGTTTGCGTGCTGAGTATCTGTTCAATACAGGGCAGTACGGCAAGATACATTTCAAGAATGTGAACGGAAAGACGATGTCCTACGGTGGTGGCTCTTCGCGCAAGGCTTTCGAACGCTATATGCGCAGGGTCTACGGTGTGGCAAGTACCTACTCGCTCAGTAGAGAGCTGGAACGAAGACGGCTGAAGAACATACAGCCCGGCGATGTGTTTGTCTATGCTGCTGCCGACCGTCCGGGCAACCAGAAGTATGGACATGCTGTGATGGTGGTGGATGTTGCCCAAAACAAGCATGGCAAGAATGCATTCCTATTGGTAGAAGGTAACACGCCGGCAAGGGATATCCATGTGATGCGCAATTTTAAGAATCCCTTCCGCTCTCCGTGGTTTATGCTTGATGAAGATGCCGATAACCTTCTGCTTGCCGTGTTCCACTATAAGGCTAACGAATTGAAACATTTCTAACGTGACTGCGAGATGAGAAGACGATTAAGAATCGGTTTTTGCTGGTTTCTGGTACCAATCATTACATGTGCTGCGCTACTGTTGATTTGCAACCAATTGATCATTAGCAATGCCGATGGCAGGTTGTTTGATGAAGTTGAGACTGTTCCTGAGGGGTATTCTGTCGGACTGCTTCTTGGCACGACTCCGCAGACGCGCATCGGCCATAGGAGGAACATGTTCTTTGAAAGCCGAATTCACGCGACAGCCAGCTTGTATCATGCAGGAAAGATACAGAAGGTCCTCATAAGCGGTGATGACAACAGCCTTGACGGTATCAATGAGGTCGAGTGCATGAGGGACTCGCTTCTCGAAAGAGGTATTTCTCCAAGGGATATAATTCTTGACGGGAAAGGATACAGAACTATTCTCTCTGTGCATAACGCCTATCACGATTATGGTTGTAGGAAACTGATCGTAATATCTCAGAAGTTCCACAACGAACGAGCCCTATATCTGGCTGACAACCTCGGTCTGGGTTTTGAACAAGTCATTGGGTTCAACGCAAAGTCGCCCCATTCACTCATGTCGCAGAAGACTTACGTCAGGGAATGGTTTGCGAGGGTAAAGATGTTTATAGACTTATTTATCAACAATCATTATGGGAAAGATTAGAAAGACATTTTTGATTATGATAGGTACGGTATTGGTTTGGAGCCATTTGCCATACCACTACAACAATGAGAAGGTAGCAGCTTATGCGACCACCCACGCCGCAGGTAGCTCGCGTTGTATGTGTGCATGGTATGTGGTCAAAGCCATGTGGCGTGGAGGATGTCCCATAGGGTTAATTCCAGCATATGCATACGAAAAGACATTACCACAAATGGGGTTTAATGAGATTCCCACAAATGGCTACCGGCCAATGATAGGTGACATTTCTGTTCTTCCCCAGAATGAAAAGAGCCACTTCGGACATATTGCTGTTTGGAATGGTAAACTATGGGTGTCAGACTTCAGGCAGAATAGTATCTATCCTGGTTCTGCCTATAGGAAGAACGGTGGCTTCAAAGTATTTCGTGCCAAGGATGGTTGGCATTGGAAGCATGTATGGACATCACCTGTAGATTGGTATTCATGGATTGAGTCTTTTGTGAGAGGATATGATAAAATTAAATTCTGATGGCAATAACTACTTACATTCTCTTGGCTGCTGCCAGTTTGCTGCCTGCCCTTGCCACAAGTGTAGGCCGGTGTTTCCGAGAAAAAGATCTACTCTCTTTCTCATTGTTCTCCCTGTGTGTAATCTGGGAAGCAACTATGATAAGTGCTTTCTTCCACGCAGACTATATGATGGCTTTACTTGACATGTATGGACAATCCATCCGTAGCTATCATTCTTACATATGCATTGCATCACTGTTAGGATGCTTGCTTGTCAATTTAATGCTGTTGCTAACTGTCAAATACATGAAAAAACAGCATGCCTTGAAATGGATTATAGGAGGTCTTGCATTATTCTTGTTCGCAACCTTGATAATAGGAATTTGCATCAGCCTGGTAATAGGAGTCTCGCTCGACCAAGGTTTCTTTGCGGCTTGCTGTGGCGTGATGGGAGCTGTGGGTGTTGCATGGGGACTGACATACAAAGAAATATGTGTCATTGGAAATATCTACTTAGAGGCAGGAGTTTGCGTGTTGTCTGCCTTGTGGCTTACCTGGAGCACGATTAAGGTATACAGACGGAATCGAACTATACTACATAGCCTGCTTATGTCCGCAGGGCTGTTATGTGGCATGTTTTACCTGTTAGTCTTTTGGTTGATATGCTGCCATTATGCTATGCCTATGGAAAAAGCATTTGATCTGTGCTATCATGAGCTTTTGATGTTGGCTTCCGACTGGAACACCACATATAATAATGTGAATTACCTGATCTTCATCATTTTATTTCTCGTTCTCACGGTGGGCAACATTCTTGCTGCGAAGTGCCTGTCGTGCAATTCATACAAAAAAGAGGGGACTTGATACAACGCCCCTTGATAACCATGGTTAGTGTCAGAAAAGAAAGTAATTTTGCATTGTCAAAAAGAAAAAAGCAATGAAAGTGAAAATGATTCTGCCTGCCTTGCAGGAAGCCGAGAGCCCGTATTGGCGTCCCATTAAGTATTCGCTGTTCCCGCCTTTGGGACTCGCCACATTGGCCGCCTATTTCCGCGACGATGACGAGGTGGAGATTGTAGACCAGCATGTGGAAAAGCTGATGCTCGACGACGAACCTGACCTGGTGTGCATACAGGTGTATGTGACCAATGCTTACCGCGCATATAGAATTGCCGACCATTATCGTCAGAAAGGTGTCTATGTCGCCATGGGCGGATTGCATGTCACATCGTTACCCGATGAGGCGGCTTTGCATGCCGACACAATTTTGTTGGGACCAGGTGAGGAGGCATTTCCCCGCTTTGTCGATGATCTTCGTGAAGGATATCCGCAGAAACGCTATGTGGCCCGTTGGCGTTCCATTGAGAACATCCCTCCTGTGCGGCGCGACCTCATCAAACGTGATAAGTACTTCGTGCCCAACTCTCTTGTAGTGTCACGCGGATGCCCACACCATTGCGACTTCTGCTATAAGGATGCTTTCTATGGCGATGGTAAGTCGTTCTATACCCAGCGCGTGGACGAGGCGCTTGCAGAAATTGATCGTTTGCCGGGACGGCATCTTTATTTCCTCGATGACCATCTGTTGGGCAATCCCCGTTTTGCAGCCGAACTGTTCGAGGGCATGCGTGGCATGGGTCGAGTGTTCCAAAGTGCCGCCACGGTGGCATCGGTGCTGAAGGGTGACCTGATTGAAAAGGCGGCAGAGGCAGGACTTCGCAGTGTGTTCCTTGGCTTTGAAACGTTCTCGCCTGAGAATCTCCGTTCGAGCAACAAGTTACAAAATCTTTCCAAGGATTATGTGGCAGCGGTGGAGCGCCTGCACAGCTTAGGCATCATGATCAATGGCAGCTTTGTGTTCGGTCTTGACCATGATGACAAGGATGTGTTTCGCAGGACAGTAGACTGGGGTATCGAGCATAGCATCACCACAGCGACCTTCCATATTCTCACGCCCTATCCCGGTACTCGTTTGTTTCAACAGATGGAACGCGACGGACGCATCACCTCACACGACTGGAGCCAATACGACACGCGCACTGTTGTTTACAAGACCATAGGGCTGTCAGCAGAAGAACTGAAACAAGGCTACGACTGGGCGTATAAAGAGTTCTATTCGTGGAGCAACATCTTTCGTGCCAGCTTCGGTCACGATAATCTGAAACAGCAGTTGGCACACCTATTCTATATGGGTGGCTGGAAGAAGTTTGAGCCGTTCTGGAACTTCATGATACAGTACGGACAACTGAACCGCATGCTGCCTGTTCTGGAATGCTTGTTATCGAACACCAAAAGTAGGAAACCCAATCAGAAGTCAAAGTCAGCTCTCACTTCAAGTGTTAATTTGATGATAGGCAAAGCGGCACTATAATCATTGAGCATGTATAATGAATTATCAAGTATAAACTCATACAACAATCCCGGCAGTTCATACAACGTGAAAGGATTTTCTTGCGTGTGTCAGAGAGAAAGACTAATTTTGCATCGTCAAACAAAAGATTTGATCAATGAAGCAGTTAATGATTACCTTGATGATTATGCTCATGAGCATGATGGCATCGACGCCCGTCAGTGCGAAAACTGACAAGAGCGAGTTGAAGAAGAGTGTTCCGACGAACATCGTGGTGAAGCAGACAACGCAGTTCAGTGACGGACGGACACTGACCATCTACTACAAGAAGAGTGGCACGCAGTGCGATGTGTACTCACCCTGCAATGCCGATGACTATGACGTGAGTGATGCCTCAAAGATCAAGTCGACCAACTTTGAGGTGGTTGATAGGGTGGAGGGCAAACTCTACAAGAAGGCCTCTGTTGGCGAGGTGACACGACTCATTAAGCGACTTGTCAACAAGTATCTTTAAGTTAGAAGTAGTTAGAAGTAGTTAGAAGTAGTAAAGCGAATGGTATATGTAGAAATTGTGCTGCTGTGTGTCACTGTTGCGGTGCTCACAGCAGCATCAAACGGCAAGCAATGAGAAAAAGCAGAAAGAAATGGGGCTGTGCCCTAACCGTCATAGCAGTAGTGTTCGCTGCAGGCATTTTTGGACTCTATTGGGGCTGGAAGTACTACGGACTGCCTGAATGGCCCGACCGACGTGAGTACAAGACTATCGAGGAGCGGGCAGACAAGGCGCTGGCCTTTGCCCGCCGGCATAATTTGAACGAGCATTATGCGCTGTTCTGGACTATAGCATACCATCGGGCACGCCCCGGCTGTTCGTCTGGGACTTCCATCAGAAGAAGATAGCCGCCAGCACCTACGTCATGCATGGCCCTGGTAGCGGTAGCACCGACCAAAAGCCCAGGTTCAGCAACCGCCCCGGCAGCAAGTGCTCTTCGTTAGGCCGGTTTCTCGTAACGAAGGAGCATGGGAGACGCAACAAACGAGGATTTTTCATCAAAGGACTCGACACAGATAACCAGACCGCATACGCCCGAGGCCTGATGATTCATGGCTCAAAATGGGTAGACGGACATTGCTGGATGCGATACATTCCTCTTAACGCCAAATGCTGTCAGGGCTGTGTTACCGTCTCTACCAGAGGGATGGACTATCTCTATTCACTCATCAACAAGGAGAAGAAACCGTTGTTGCTATGGAATTTCTGAGGAGTAGAGGAGTAAAAGAGTGGAGGAGTAAAGGAGTAGAGGAGTAAAGAAGTAGAGGAGTAAAGGAGTAGAGGAGGTAAAGTCGTTGAAAAGTTGAGTTAAAAATTATAAACAGTATAGCTTGATTCCCCAAAAACATGTATATTTGCACGGTAATTACGGTTAACGCATGGAATGGCTTAGGATATCTACCAGCACCGAGTTGGTGCGAGTGGCCACGGACGAGATAGTCTTCGTCCGTGCCGATGGCAATTATTCTGACCTGGTACTGACCAATGGCAAGAGCCGCAAGATGACCTTCCAACTTCACTTTTTCGACGAGGTGTTCCAACAGCTTCAGAACAATATGTTCGTCAGAGTGGGGAGAAGCCTGATTGTCAACAAACGGTACATCTATGTTATCAATCTTACAGAACAGATGCTGATTTTCTCCGGCCAGCAGATAATGGGCGACATCAAGCCCGTCAATGTGTCGCGTGAGGCTTTGAAGCAGTTGAAGGAATTACTTGAAAATGAGAAAGGGGTAGACAATGGATGAACTGAACATGCAGAAGCCCGAAGTGCCCATCATTATCATCGAGCGTGATGAGCAGCCACAGTCTCAGGAGGGTGTGACAAAGGTCGTTGCCCCGTCGTGGAAGTGGAAATGGCTGAAGCGACTCCTCGCATTGGCTGCTATTGGCTGCCTGATGGTGGTTGCCCTCGCTGGCTATTACTTCTGGAACTACTATTATAATATAGGTGTGCCCATTTCTGTCACGCCTCAGCAGAACATCGAGAAACTGCAGCGCCCCGTCAAGCAGGAAACGCCAGAGGTGGTGATGACCACCGACAGCATCCTTGGCGTCCCCCTTGACTTCTATGCCATCCACGGGGTAAAGGCTTCCATCGAGTTTACAGAGCCAGATACGGCCGACACCTCTGTGTTCCTTTACTCACGTTGCGCCGATCATACCGCCGACGGCCATTACTTAGGCTCCTTGGTGGTAGAGGGTGTGGAGAAGCAAAGTGACCGCTCGCGACTGGGCTACATGGGCATGGCCGACGGCAATATGGTCATCGGCATCAGTCGCAGTGACAAGGTGAAAGAATACGTGAAGCAGCGTGGTGGCTCATTCTTCCGGCAGTTTATCCTCGTTAGCAACGGCGTCATACCCTCACACTTCTATCTGCGTGGCAAGGTGGAGCGCCGTGCCATTGGCTGTAAGGGCAACACCTTGTATTACATCGCCACCCATAACAAGGAAAGCCTTTGGGACTTTGCCCAAGCCCTCAGCGAATACGAATTCACCGATGCCATCTACATCACTGGCGGCACCGACTATTGCTTCTATCGCAGCAAAGATGGCGTCAGGCACGACATTGGCGATCCTGCCGACTACCCACATGCGAAATGGAAGGGGATTATCCCCTGGCTCGTGTTCAGGAAAGCGAACTAGGCTTTTCGTAAGTTGCCAATCCGCGCCAAGTGAAAAAGGAAAGACTCCTCCTTTAAATACTAATTACCGCCAACGACGATGGTATTGCCATTGAGCGTTACTGACTCCTTCATCAGCTCGTTGAGCTTGCGTACGGCGTACTCAGGGGTGCTGTTACGCGGGATGATGTAACGCAAGTGCAGGTCGAGGAGGGAGCGGCGGTGCACCTCGATGTTCAGATTGTAGGATCGACCGAGTTGCATCAGAATGTCGCGCAGCGATTCCTGGTCGTAGTAGAAGTAGCCATCGCGCCAAGCGGTGAAGGGATCGGTGTCGGCATCCTGAATGGAGAATTGCGCATCGAAAATTGAGATTTGTTGTCCGGGGACGAGCATTTGCTCATCGCCACCCTGAGGTGTGACACCGGCACTGCCTTCGATGAGCACCACGTCGGTCTGGTCGTAGCCGGCGCGGATGTTGAACTCGGTGCCATAGTCGCGTATGTCGCCTTGCGGCGTGTGTACGATGAATGGCTGCGTATCGTCGTGGCTGACGCAGAAGTAGGCCTCGCCGATGAGCTGCACCTCGCGTGTGTCGCCCACGAAGTGGTTCGGGTAGTTGAGCCGGGCGTGCGGGTGCATATAGACGCAGGTGCCGTCGGGCAAGTAGAGCTTGAGCGACTCGCCGTAGGGTATGGCAATGGTCTGGCTCTCCACGCCGTCACTTTGGCTGCAGAGTGCGAGCAGGTCGTCGGGCGTGACGATGGCGTCAGCACTCTTCTCATGGCGTTGGGTGGGCAGCGCTATTCTTTCGTTCATGCCAATCTGCACGGTAACGCCTGTGGCCGATGTCTCTGCCAGGAAGAAGGGCGCGTCGCTGGTGTCGTCAGTATTGAAGGAGGAGCGAAAGTACTGCGGCAGGAATACGAATGCAAGGATGGCTGCGGCTGCAGCCAGTAGGGAGACGACCCACGCCTTCTTCTCGTGTAGCAGCGTGTGCAGCTTCGCTTCTTTGTGCTTTTCATTGAAACGTTTCAGGGCAGCCTCGGCGTCGAAGCGTGCGTGGTCGGCGAGCAGGCTCTGCATGGCCATGATGTCCTGACAGGCCTCACGGAGGTCTGCCTGGCTGTCGATGCGCTCAAGCTGGTCGCCGGTGATGTGGGCGCCGGGTTCAAGGATGTCAATTGCTTCTTCTTTCATGTCGTCTTTATAACGTGCTGCGCACTTTTTCGGGTACGCTTTCTTCGGCTTTTTTATTGTTTTTTCGTAGTAAGGCTATCTGTGCAAGGGCTTTCGAGACGTATTTCTTAACGGTGCTGGCCGAGATGTTGAGCTGTTCGGCAACCTCGCGGTACTGCTTGCGGTCGACGTAGCAGGCCGTGAATATCTTTCGGGTGTAGTCGGGCAAGGTGCTCAGCACGTGGGCAACGATGCGCTCGCGCTCGTGCTCCTCGGCCATGTGGTCGGCGCTGTCGTAGCCAGTTGTCAGTCGAGCATAGAGTTCGGCATGCTGTCGGCGCGTGTCGACACGTCGCAGGTAGTCGATGCACTTGTTGCGTACATTTTTAAAAAGGTACGCGCGCAAAGCTGTTGGCTCCAGCTCGTCGTAGCTGCGCCACAAGTCCTCGAAGGCATCGCTGACCACATCCTCGCAGGCCTCGTCGCTCAGTGCGAAGCGTTTTGCGAAGATGCACAGCTCGGTGTAGTGCTGCCTGAAAAGCCTTTCGAAGCCGCTATTGTCTGCCATCTGGTCCGATTTTCGGGTGCAAAGGTACGTAAAAAAGATGAAAGATGAAAGATGAAAGATGAAAAATTGAAGATGAAAGATGAAAAATTGAAGACGGAAGATTAAAAATTTAAGATGAAAAATGAGTTTTAGCATGCCCGATTCGTAAGTTTAAACGTTACAAAAGTGTAAAACCATTATTATTTAACCTAAAATAGGAGCTTATGATTAAAAGACGATGGACAACACTGTTGCTCTTGCTGTGTATGACGGTGCTTCCGGCACTGGCACAGAATGTGACAATGAGTTGTCAGGACGAGCCGCTCTCGAAAGCCTTACGCAGGCTTGAGAAGGTCAGCGGCCAGAAAATCATGTTCACCTACGAGGACGTCGACCGTTACCGTGTGAGTGGACAAGTGAACGACGTGCCCTTCGAGGCTGCCCTTCAGATGCTGCTGCGCGAAAAGCCTTTCGAGTACCAGATTGAAGGCAACCTTGTGACCGTCAAGTATGTGCAGAGCCGTCAGGCTGCAGGCAGTCGTGACATCACCGGCATCGTGGTCGACGAGCAGGGTGAGCCACTGCCCGGAGCGACGGTTACCAATGTGCAAGGCAGTGGCGACCGCGAGAGCTACACGGCTGTGACCGACCTTAACGGCCACTTCCGTCTGTCGCTGTCAAGCAGTGTGCGCCAGCTCGAGGTGAACTATATCGGCTTCCAGCCGCAGCAGGTGAACCTTCTGGCAGGTACCAACAGTTACCGCGTCGTCATGCGCAGCGACGCAAAGGCCATCGACGAAGTGGTCGTCACGGGTATCTTCGAGCGCAAGGCCAACACCTACACCGGTGCTGTGACCACGCTGAAGGGCGAGGAGTTGCAGCGTGTGGGTAACGTCAACGTGCTGCAGTCGCTGAAGAACATTGACCCCTCGTTCATGCAGATTGAGAACCTGGCAGCGGGCTCCAACCCCAATGCACTGCCCGACTTCCAGATGCGCGGAGCATCGACCATCTCGAGTGTGCAGGGTGAGTACGCCTCGAGTGCCAACCAGCCGCTGTTCATTCTCGACGGCTTTGAGACCGAGCTGACGAAGATTCTCGACCTTGACATGAACCAGGTTGAGAGTGTCACCACGCTGAAGGATGCCACGGCCAAGGCCATCTATGGTTCGAAGGCTGCCAATGGCGTCATCGTCATCGAGACAAAGCGCCCCGAAAGTGGACGTATGCGCATCACCTATACGGGTAGCATGAGCCTCGAGGTGCCCGACCTGACCAGCTACGACCTGACCAACGCCAAGGAGAAACTGGAGGTGGAGCGCATGGCAGGACTTTTCTCAAGCGACAATGCCTTGACGCAGATCGGCCTTGACCAGAACTACACGCAGCGTCTGCGCGAGTTGCTGGCAGGTGTCGACACCGACTGGCTGGCACAGCCCGTCCGCAACGGCTTCGGCCACAAGCACTCGCTCTACGTCGAGGGTGGCGACAAGTCGATGCAGTATGGCGTCAACCTGTCGTTCAACAAGATTGGAGGCGCGATGAAAGGCTCCGACCGTAACACTTTCTCGGGTGGCGTGACGTTGAGCTACCGCATCAAGAACCTCCAGTTCCGCGACAAGCTCACCGTCGACCATAACAAGAGCACCAACTCGCCCTATGGCACCTTCGACCAGTACTACCGCATGAATCCCTACAGCCGCCTGCACGACGAGAATGGCGAACTGATTCGGAGCTATAGCTACATGGACAACAGCGGCGTGGCAGAAGCTTACTACAACCCGCTCTATAACACCACGCTGAACACCTTCGACCGGACGGGCTACACCACAATTACGAACGACTTCTACCTGGAGTGGTTCTTCAATGAGCAGTTCAAGCTGACAGGCCGCTTTGGCATCATCGACAAGCACTCGACGGCCGACCAGTTCAAGCCTGCCAACCACACCGACTTCCTGAACACCACCGACGTGTTCCGCAAGGGTAGCTACTACCAGGCAAACGGGGGCTACACTGACATCTCGGCCGACCTGGGCCTGCAATGGTCGAAACAGTGGGCCAAGAACCTGGTCTTCGTCAATGCCCAGCTGTCGATGGCCGACAACAAGTACAACACCACGGGCGTCGAGGTTGAGGGCTTCCCCAACGACTTCATGGACGACATCAAGTTCGGCGTGGCCTATGCCAAGGATGCCAAGCCGCTGGGCACTGAGGGCATATCGCGCAACTGCGGTGGACTGCTCTCGCTGAACTACTCGTTCGACGAGCGCTACCTCTTCGATGCCAACTATCGCCTGATGGGCTCGTCAGAAGCTGGACGCGACAACCGCTGGGGTTCGTTCTGGTCGGTCGGTGCCGGCTGGAACGTGCATAACGAGCCGTTCATGAAGAACGTGGAGTGGGTCAACCGACTGAAGCTGCGTGCCAGCTACGGCTACACTGGTTCGCAGGGCTTCTCGAGCTACGATGCCATGCCCACCTTCGGCTATTACAGCAACCGTACCTATAGCTACACCGTGGGCTACAACAACCCCTTATACACCAACATCGGTAGCTACATCACGCGTCTGGCCAACGAGATGCTGAAGTGGCAGGAGAAGTACGACACCAACTTCGGCGTCGACCTCGCGCTCTTCAACAATCGTCTGACGGCCCGCTTCGACTACTATATTGCCAATACGAAAGGAATGGTGACCGACGTCACCATGCCTTACACCACCGGCTTCTCGACCTACGTCGCCAACCTGGGCGAAACGGAGAACAAGGGTGTGGAGCTTTACCTCAACTATAAGGTCTTCGACGGTGGGCGCGACTATGTGAACGTCTTCGCATCGGCTGCCCACAACGCCAACAAGCTGAAGAAGATCTCAAACTCGCTGCGTGCATGGAACGAGTCGCAGAACAGCAATGCCCTGGAGAACAACACCACTGCTCCGCAGGTGAAGTACTACGAGGGCTGCTCGATGAACGCCATCTGGGCTGTGCCATCGCTTGGCATCGACCCGCAGACGGGTAAGGAAATCTTCGTCAAGCGCGACGGCACCGTCACCTACGAGTACGACATGAACGACCAGGTGGTCTGCGGTGACACGCAGCCCAAGTGGAATGGCAACTTTGGCGTGAACGGCGAAATCAAGGGCTGGGGATGGAACATCACCATGAACTATCGCTGGGGCGGACAGTTGTACAACCAGACCCTCGTCGACAAGGTTGAGAATGCCCAGCTGCAGTACAATGTCGACCGTCGTGTGCTCACCGACCGCTGGCAGAAGCCCGGCGACGTGGCCCTCTACAAGAGCATCGTCGACCAGTCGACCACCTATCCTACGTCACGCTTCGTGCAGGACTACTCGCTCTTCACACTCTCTTCACTGACCCTCTACTACGACTTCCGCAACTGCGCGTTTGTGAAGAACTCCTTCCTGGAGCGCCTGAAGGTGAGTGCCTACACCAACGACCTGTTTGTCATATCGAGTGTCAAGACCGAGCGTGGTACCACCTATCCATTCGCTCGCACCTTCTCGCTCTCAGCACAGCTTACATTCTAAAGAAAGGAGGAACCAAAATATGATTACAACGACTAAAAATATGATGCAAAACCTCTTTGCACTCTGTCTCCTCTGCGTGCTTTGTGCCTCTTGCAACGACTGGCTCGACGTGGAGCCCAAGTCGCAGATAAAGGAGGAAAACCACTTCGACCGTGAGGGTGGATTCAACGACCAGATGATGGGCGTCTACACCCAGATGACCACACAGCAGATGTACGGTCTGAACATGGGCATCGGTTTCGTGGAAGTGCTCTCGCACACCTACGACATCAATCCCAACGGCACGTGGCGCTATGCCAACAACTTCGACTACACGCAGACCACCTCGGAAACGATTATCGCCGACATTTGGAAGGGCTGCTACAGCTGTATTGCCAACCTGAACATCCTGCTGCATAACCTCGACAAGGCCGACCCCAACATGTTCGAGAACGACGACTACAACCACTACCGTGGCGAGGCACTGGGACTGCGCGGATTCCTGCATCTGGAGCTGATGCGCCTCTTTGCCTGTGCACCGGCGATGGACAACAATGCCCGTGGCGTGCCCTACGTCACCGAGTACAGCACCGATGTGGTGGGCCAGAAGTCAGTTGGCGAGACCATGCAAATGGTCGTCAAGGACCTGCAGGACGCCCTTACCTACCTCGCTCGTGACGCTAAGCCTACCGAAGAGACTGCTCAGGGAAACAACTTCCTGGAGATCAGTCGCACGCGCTTCAACTACTTCGCTTGCTGCACAGCGCTGGCACGTGCTTACCTCTGGATGGGCGACACGCAGAACGCCCTGAAGTATGCCAACATGGTCATCGACCACCACACCGAGGCCTTCAGCGCCGGCTTCAACTGGGTGGACTTCACCAACATGCAGTCGACCAAGCGTAACGAGCTCGATGCTGCATTCACGTCCGAGCACCTCTTCCAGCTTTACATCCACGACTGGGAGGACATCGGCAACTTCTACTTCACCCGCAATGGCGGCACCAGCGTGCTGAACCCCTCAGAGGCTACAGCTCAGGACATCTATGAGATGGACAAGGGACTGGGCAACGACTACCGCTACCTGAAGGCTTACGAGCAGGATGGCGAGCAGCGCTACATGGCCAAGTTCTGGTACAACGAGGGCAGCACCTTCAATAACTACTATCCTCTCATTCGCATGACCGAGGCATGGTACATTGCTGCCGAGTGCCAGAAGCAGTCGAACCCCGCTCGCGCCATTGAGCTGCTCAACCAGGTGCGTGAGAATCGTGGCCTCTCGCTCTATCCGCTGGCCGAGACTCTCTCAGCCGACGAGATTCAGCAGGAGATCTACAAGGAGTATCGCAAGGAGTTCGTAGGCGAGTGCGGACAACTCTTCCTCTACTACAAGCGCCTGAACCTCTCCGAAATCAAGGGCACCTCGACGCGTGGCAGCAAGTCGGTCTACGTGCTGCCTATTCCTGCTAACGACCGTGAGTTCGGTGGCTACAGTAATTAGTTTATAGTTAATAGTTAATAGTTTATAGTTATGATTACAAATAAGATATTCAATACGATGAGGCTTGGGATTGTTGGCGTATGCGCACTGCTCTTCCCTTTGTCCTCCCTGCTTTTCTCTTGCTCCAGCGACGAGGACTTCTACTACCAGGATGAGCCCCGCGTGCGCCTTGTGGGCGAGAAGACATGGGCAGCAGGCACCGACTCCGTGACGTTCTCATTCGTGGCTTATCCCGCAACGTTCGTCGAGATGGTCATCAATGTCGATGCACAGATCATGGGCAAAGTCGACAGCCGCGACCGCACGGTAAACATCGTTGTCGACAATGCCCTTACCACTGCAGCCAGCAGCCAGTACGTGGTGCCACAGACTGTCACCATACCGGCCGGACAAGCGAAGGGAACCTTCCCGGTAGTACTCAAGCGCGATGCCTCACTCGAGACAAAGTCTGTGCGCCTCTGCCTGAAAGTGGCCGAAAGTGGCGACTTCAAGCCCGGCGTCAACGAGGAGAACCACATCACCTTCATTTGGAACGACATCCTCTCGCGCCCCAACAACTGGGACACGCTGGAGCCCTTCTTCGGCACATACAGCAATGTGAAGTACCGCTTCATGCTGCTCAATCTTCGTCCCGACGACGGTGAACTCTCTGCCGACACCATGACGTGGGCTAAGCTAAACAGTCTGAAGATACGCTTCCAGAACGCTCTCGACGACTACAATGCCGCGCATCCCGGCAACCCGCTTACCGACGAGTACGGCAACCTGGTAACGTTTTAGTGAATAGTTAACAGTTAATAGTTGATAGTTATGATTACAAATAAATATTTCAAGACGCTTTGCGCACTTTGTCTTCTCAGTGCAGTTAGTGTGTCCTGCTCACAGGACGACGGCAACTACGACTATCTGCCCGATGAGCAGGTAAGCGAGATAAAGATCGAGGTCGACACGATGATTACCAAGAATATCTACCAGTATTCGTCCATCAATCCAGGCGATGAGTTCGATATTCACATCAAGGTAGATTATGCCTATGCCGACCGGCTGCAATACCGATGGTTCGTGCTGAAGACCTACTACAATGTCTACCGTGCTGAGCAGGTAGGCAACGAGATGGTTTATCCGCCTGCCGACACGATCTTCTACGAGAAAGACCTGAAGCTGGAGAATCCTTTGGCACCAGGCACCTACCAGCTCTACCTGCAAGCCAAAGACCCGCAGACCGACATGGTACAGTATCTGAACCCCTTCGGAGGCTATATGACCGTACAGTCGGCAGGCACCAAGGGCGGACTCTACCTGCTCACCGAGCGTGAGGGCCAGACCGACATTGAGGTGTTCACCTCCGACCTGATGCTTATCTACGGTGGACTCGAGTGCACCTACAAGTACTACAGCGGCATTCACGGCAAGTACCTCGATGGCAAGCCACGCTTCATCAAGGGCACCCACACCGGCAAGACCGCGAAGAACGCTTATCTCGTTGCCACCGACAAGAATGTCTACCGTCTGAACAGTGAGGGAATGACTACCATGCAGACCTGGGACGACATGTTCTACACCACGCCCGAGGTGTTCAATCCTGAAACCAGCTTCTTCGCCAATAGCTGCGATGTGCTCATCAACGACGGCAAGATGCATGTCCTCTATGCCAACCAGCCCAACGACATGAAGTTCTCAGAGCCAGTTGCCGGCGACTACGATGCCTTCCCCTTCCTCATGCGCCAGACCTACACCACATGGCGTCCCGTCGAGGGGGCCATCAACTCGTGGCAAGTCATCTACGACCAGAAGCATCACCGATTCCGTCCTTACTACTCGCAGTCAACGAAGATTAGCAACTTTAAGACGACTATCGATGATGCCTATGTCGATGCCAACAACGTGCCTGGCGATGTGAAGGCCGTCTTCCAGGGTGGAGCCTACGCCACCTACGTCGTTACTGTCGTCGACGGTACACCGTACCTCTATCGCTACCAGTTCTACAATGTGGTCGACAACGGCGACTTGTCGGCAGATGGCGCACGCTCGGTGCTCGACCTCAGTGGGTGTGAGGACATCATGAACGCCCAGCACTTCTGTGCCAACACCGGCGGCATGGCGTTCTACTACTCCACGCCGAAGGGTGTCTTCTCGTTCTCACCCAGCAGCGGACAGACAACGTCGAACGTCGTCTACGCCTGTGAGCCTGGCGAAGAGATCACCTGCATCTACATCTACGGTTCGGCAGGCGGCGGATGGCCCACCAGCAACTGCGTCTTTTGGGCAGGCATCTGGAATGAGGGCACCAAGGACGGCAAGCTCTTCCAGAGCGAGATGGATGTCGACAACGGCGTGCCCACCTCTATGTGGGGCCCCATGTTCGGCGCTCCTGACAATCCTATCATCACTGCAGGGTGGGGCAAAATTGTCGACATGACCTGTTTGGATGCAGAGTAAAAAAGTGAAATAGTAAAAGCTTAAAAAGGAAAACAATGAAAACCATAAAATCTCTCTTTTGGGCAGGCTTGGTGAGCTGCGGCATCGTCGCAGCCCTCACCGCCTGCGCCGGCAGCCCTAAGGGCTACGTCATCAACGGCCAGGTGGAGGGACTTGACGACGGCACCGTTGTCACCCTCACGCCCATGAGCCACGACAACGACACCGCCATTGCCAAGGCCACTGTGCAGGGTGGTAAGTTCCAGTTCGAAGGTGTGGCCGAAGAACCCATCTGTGTGATGCTTGCCGTCGGCGACAACTGGGCGCGCCACGCTTTCATGCTTGAGAACGTGAAGATGGACATCACCGGCAGCGTCACGTCGGAAGAAACTGAGCGCGGCACGTTCTATAAGTGGGACGTCAGCGTCAAGGGGTCGCCCCTCACCGACAAGCTCGCTGAGTTCGATGCACGTCACGATAAGCTCGATGAGCTCTACCGTCAGATGCACGAGCAGTATGACTCTACATACAACCGCATGCATACCCTCAAAGGTGCTGAGCTCGAGGCTTTCAGGCAGACTGAGGAATACAAGGCTGCCGAGGCTGCCGAGAAGAAGTTCTTCGACACCGTTCAGGAGACGATCATGGGGATGGTCAACGACAACAAGGACTCTTTCTGGGGCCCCCTGTTGCTCATCAAGTACATGAACTTCCTTAATGAGGACAATGCCGACTACTACAACCAGTTGCCCGACGACGTGAAGAACTCGTTCTATGGACGTAAGATGAAGGAGGAACTGTGGCCTGCAGGTGTCGCTGGCGAGAAAGTGAAAGAGTTCCGCCTTACGGGTGACGACGGTACCGTCTACGACTTCGACAAGCTTGCTGAAGGCAAGAAGTACGTGTTGCTCGACTTCTGGGCATCATGGTGCGGACCCTGCCGTAAGGAGCTCCCCAATGTCAAGAAGGCCTACGCCGACTATAAGGACCGTGGCTTCGAGGTGGTCAGCATCTCCATCGACAAGGATGAGGCTGCATGGCGCAAAGCCGTGGCCGAGGAAAAGCTCGTTTGGCCCAACTTCCGCGACCAAACTGTCGCCGACCTCTTTAAGGTGAAGGCTGTTCCCACTGTCTATCTCCTCGACAGCGAGGGGCGCATCGTGGCCTCAAACAGTGAGTGCCGTGGCGAGGCGCTTGGCCAGAAGCTCGCCGAGCTGCTGCCAGCAGAGTAGTGTCAGAGGGCTTGGTAGCATATTAGTTCTCCTCTGACTTGAAGTCTTTCTGTTCCCTTGTGGAATGAAAGCTTCAAGTCAGGGGAGCTCTTTTGTACTAACGTTTGACTCGGGATAAACTATTGACGGGCTAGACGCTATTCGTAGGCAGACCAGAAAGTTTGCTGAAGGTGTTCCCTCACTTCTACCCCCATGACTTTGCTCCTAGAAGTCTGCCAGTCCTCTCGGAGAAGTCTGCCAGTCCTCTCGGAGAAGTCTGCCAGTCCTCTCGGAGAAGTCTGCCAGTCCTCTCGGAGCGGAATGCGCCCCCTCACTTTATACGACTTTTCCGACATTTCCATTTTTTAGGCTCGATTCCTTGCGCGTTTCAGATTATTTTCGTAACTTTGCCGCCGATTTCCGGCGGTTAGCCGCCCGAAAGACGTTATCTGTATGACGAACGACGTATATATCTTAGGGATAGAGTCGAGTTGCGACGACACGTCGGCAGCAGTGCTCCGTAATGGTGTGCTGTTGTCGAATGTTACGGCATCGCAGGCTGTTCATGAAGCCTATGGAGGCGTGGTACCCGAACTGGCAAGTCGCGCTCACCAGCAGAATGTGGTGCCCGTGGTCAGCGAGGCCATCCGTCGCGCAGGCATCACTAAAGAGCAGCTGACGGCAGTGGCTTTCACCCGTGGGCCGGGCCTTATGGGTTCGCTGCTCGTTGGCGTCAACTTTGCCAAGGGATTTGCACGTGCCTTGGGCATCCCTCTCATCGACGTGAACCACTTGCAGGGCCATGTGATGGCACACTTTATAAGGACTCCCTCGGAAACTCCCTCCGGCTCCCCCGAAGGGGGAGAGCATCCCGCCCAAGCAGAGCCCAGCAGGGACGCCGCAAGGCCCTCCTCCCCTTCGGGGAGGTCGGGAGGGATCCCTCCGTTCCCCTTTATCTGCCTGCTGGTGAGCGGTGGTAACTCGCAGATTGTCCTCGTGCGCGCGTATAATAATATGGAGGTGCTGGGACAGACCATCGACGATGCTGCCGGTGAAGCGATCGATAAGTGCTCGAAGGTGATGGGGCTGGGCTATCCCGGTGGTCCTATCATCGACCGTTTGGCACGTCAGGGCAACCCGCACGCCTACCAGTTCTCCGAGCCGCACATCCCTGGTTACGACTACAGCTTCTCGGGACTTAAGACGTCGTTCCTCTATTCGCTGCGCAAGTGGCTCGACGATGATCCACAGTTCATCGAGCACCACAAGGAGGACCTGGCAGCGTCGCTCGAATGGACCATCGTCGACATCCTCATGAAGAAGTTGCGGCTGGCCGTTCGCGACACGGGCATCAAGCACGTGGCAGTGGCCGGTGGTGTCAGCGCCAACAACGGACTGCGCGCTGCCTTCCACGACTATGCTCGTCGCTACCACTGGACGGTCTATATCCCCAAGTTCAGCTACACCACCGACAATGCTGCGATGATTGGCATCGTCGGCTACTATAAGTATCTCGATGGCGACTTCTGTCCCATTGACGCACCAGCGTTTAGTAAAGTGACGTTTAATTGACTATTTGACTATTTACTATTTGACAATTGGCTGCGCAGTATCTGCAAGACGCAATTAAATGGTCTAATAGTGAAGTCGCCAAATAGTAAAATAGTAAAATTATCAAATAAATAGTAAATAGTAAATCGTCAAATAGTAAATTACCAAGAGATGGATTTCGAAGGAAAAATTATCAGCAGGGCAATCAGTCAGCTGCTGTGGGAGAAAGAGAAAACAATAGGTACGGCCGAGAGCTGTACGGGCGGACGCATTGCCGAGGCCATCATAGCCGTTCCCGGCGCGTCGAAGTATTTCAAGGGTGGCATCATCTGCTATGTCAACGACATCAAGGAGCGACTGCTCGGCGTCTCGCACGATGTGCTTGAAGAGAAGACTGCCGTCTGCGAAGAGGTAGCCATCGAGATGGTCAAAGGGGCATGCAAAGCCCTGCAGACCGACTATGCCATCGCTGCCACTGGCATCGCCGGACCTGCGGGAGGCACGAAGGATATCCCCGTGGGGACCATCTGGCTGGCATGTGGCTCGGTCGACAATGTCGTAACACTTAAAATGGAGGAAGATCATGGTCGAGACATCAACCTCGCCATCGCCACAAACAAGGCATTACAGCTGTTTTGCGACTTCCTGAAGGCCGAAGAAGCACCAGAAAACGGCTCTGGGAGTTAAAAAAACTTAAGACTTTGGCGATTCTTAATCCTAAATGTCTAATTCTCAATAATAATTAGTACCTTTGCACCCTGTTTGGAGTAAGTATCATTTAAGGAACACAAAAAAAGTAGATAGAAATGTCGAAAGTTTGTCAAATCACAGGAAAAAAGGCACAGATTGGTAACAACGTGTCGCACTCGAAGCATCGTACAAAGCGCAGCTTCGACGTTAACCTGTTCAGCAAGAAATTCTACTATGTAGAGGAGGACTGCTGGATTCAGTTGAAGATCAGTGCCGCTGGCCTTCGTATGATCAATAAGATTGGTCTGGACGCAGCCCTCAAGAAGGCTGTCGCTAATGGCTTCGTGGACTGGAAGGACATTAAAGTTATAGGAGACTAACGACCATGGCAAGCAAGAAAGCAAAGGGTAACCGCGTCCAGGTAGTACTGGAGTGCACAGAGATGAAGAACAGCGGACTTCCTGGCACCAGCCGTTATATTACGACCAAGAATCGTAAGAACACGCCGGAGCGCATGGAGCTGATGAAGTATAACCCCATTCTGCGTAAGATGACGCTCCACAAGGAGATCAAGTAAGGGTGAAAAGGTAAAAACAGTAAAAAGTTAAAGCAGATTTACTATGGCAAAGAAAACCGTTGCTACCCTCCACGAAGGCTCAAAGGATGGTCGCGCTTACACAAAGGTTATCAAGATGGTACGCAGCCCCAAGACGGGTGCTTACATCTTCGATGAGCAGATGGTTCCCAACGAAGCCGTCAAGGACTTCTTCAAGGACTAATCAGGGTTTGAAAGATACAGATTCTTTATAATGAATGATGGATGGGCATCGCTAAGGCGGTGCCCATCTTTTTTTGTCGTTTCTTGAAAATTGACCTGACGATTCGGCAAAAAAGTGACCCTGAAAACGCACTATGGGTTCGTGGCCTCATGAACTTAGGTTCGTGGGCCCACGAACCTAAGTTAGTTGGCCCACGAACCTAAGTTCATTTTTCAGGGCACCTGAGAGGGGGCAAACAAAAAAATAGCCGCTTTTTCTTGCACGGTTCGAAAATAATGCGTACCTTTGCATCTAAATAGCGGGCGAATGTTCCGCAGGTAAACCTGAAATGAATCAAAGATCATTATAAACTAATAACAATAAATTTTAATCTAAAACTATTTTCATTATGGTTAAACAATTACAATTCAAATCTCTTATCCTTCTCCTCGCAATGTTCGTGGGGAACGGGAATGCGTGGGCTGATGAAATAACAGATGTTTTGAATCAGTCTTTAACTGGCATTACTGGGACAACCTACTCTGAGTGGTCTGGCAAGACTTCCAATTCTGAAGCTGTTTATGCCGGTCAGAGTGCAGGCGGTAACTCTTCTATTCAGCTTCGTTCTTCTAATAGTAATTCTGGTGTCGTTACTACTGCTTCTGGCGGTACCGTCAAAAAGATTTCTGTAAGTTGGAATAGCAATACTGCTGCTGGACGTGTTTTGAATGTATATGGGAAAAATACCGCATATAGTGATGCTGCTGATTTGTATGGAAATAATGCAGGTACGCTTATTGGTACCATCGAAAAAGGTAAATCGACTGAACTAACAATTTCTGGTAGTTACACATACATAGGTTTCCGCTCCGCAAGTGGTGCCATGTATCTATCCGAGGTTGATATTGTCTGGGATGCTACTCCCACTTGTGATGCACCTACCTTCTCACCCGCCCCTGGCACTTACACATCAGCTCAGAATGTAACCATTTCTACGGCGACAAAAGATGCTACAATTTACTATACAATCGATGGTACTGATCCAACCACAAACAGCGCGGTCTATTCTACTGCTATCACTGTCAACAAGACGACCACTATTAAGGCCATTGCTGTAAAGGCAAATTACAATAGTAGCGTCGTTGCTACTGCAGAATATACTATTGTGAGTATTCAACATGAAGGAACGCAATCTGATCCATATACTGTAGAGGATGCCCGTGTTGCCATCGATGCTGGCATAGGCGTTAATGGGATGTATGCTACGGGTATCGTGTCCAAGATTGTAACCACATATAATTCTACGTACAGTAATATAACTTTCGATTTCGTTGACAATGAAGGTGACACCAATACTCTACGTGCCTACCGCTGTAGTGGTGAGAAAGCTGCTGATGTTAAGGTTGGCGACATTGTCTTAGTTACTGGCAATTTGACCAAATATGGCACGACGTATGAGTTTGGTGAAGGTTGTGAATTGGTTTCTTTGACGCATCCTGTCAATCCTACGATAATTGTCAATCCCGCTACGGTTAATATTAAGGCTGAAGGTGCTAACGGAACTTTGACTGTAACCTACGAAAACATAACTGATTTTGACCCTGAAGTTTATTTCTGTAATGCAAATGGTGAAGCAGCTAATTATGACTGGATTGATGCTGAAATAAACAGTGACAACAACGTTGATTATGTGGTTGAAGCAAACACTGGTGATGCTCGTACAGCCTACATGAAAGTATCTGCCCTTGACGGTAACACAAATGCGGTTTATTCTAACCTCATCACTTTCACACAGGCTAAGTATATTGCCCCCACTATTGCTTCCCTTCCTTTCAGCTTCGATGGTGGTAAAGCTGCTATTGAAGAGACTGACGGTCTAACTGCTAATGGTCTCGGATCAGACTATGCTTCGTCTCCGAAGTTGAAATTTGATAGTACGGATGACTATTTGATCCTCTATTTCAACGAACGTCCTGGCAAACTCACTTTTGACATTAAAGGTAATTCCTTCTCTGATGGTACCTTTACAGTGCAGACTTCTGAAAATGGTGTGAACTACACTACTTTGGAAACTTACACTGAACTGAATAGTACCCTGGAAGAAGAATTTGAAAACTTAGGAGAGAATGTACGTTACATTAAATGGGTTTACACAGACAAGGCCAATGGTAATGTTGCTTTGGGTAACATTACTCTTGCCAAATATGTCGAACCTGTTATTGAACGTTCCATCACTGTCACCCCCTCATCGGTCAATGTTGATGCTGACGAGCATGACGGTACTTTGGCCTTAAGTTACGAGAACCTGCCTATCACGAGCATGACTGATTTCGATATTCAGTATTATAACGCTGAAGGCCAAGAAATTTCTGAGCCTGAATGGATTGAAGTTTTAGTTGCCGAACAAGACCCACAAATAGGCGAGGGCTATGTGGTCTCATACTATATGGTCGAAAATAGTGGCGAAGCCCGTACAGCTTACTTCAAAGTCTATGCACTTGATGACTTGTCAAACGTTGTTTACTCCAACGTTGTTACGGTTACACAGGCTGCTCCTGTAACTCCTGCCACTGTAGATGAATTCGCACTCTTCAGCGGAGACCTCGTAGAAGGCGACTATATTATTTGTGGTGACAATTCTACTTGGACAGCAGCCATGAAGAATACCATAGATAATAGTAGACTTACATATGAAACGATAACTCCAGAAAATGATGTTATTGTTACGGATAATGCAACTATCGTCTGGCATATTTCAAAGAGTGGTGATTATTGGACTATTTATAGTGCTGATGCCGATGCATATGCAGCAAGTACTGGTGCCAAGAACAAGGCTCAGATGCTTGATAGCGGTAATGATGACAAAGCTCTTTGGACTGTTTCTGTTTCTAGTACTGGTACCTATGATTTTGTTAACAAGGCAAATGATGCTGCCAATGTTAATGCTTATCTCAGAAATAACGGAACCTATGGTTTTGCTTGTTATGCAGAAAGTACAGGAGGTGCATTGACACTTTACAAAAAAGTTGTTGCTCCTACTGCCATTGTTACTGCTGCTGGCTGGGCAACGTTTATTCCTACAGCAAATGTTGAAGTTCCTCAAAGTGTGAATGCATACATAGTTACAGGCACGACTGATACAACTGTGGAGCTAACTGAAGTGATGACTATACCTGCCAATGAGCCCGTTGTTCTTCACGGTGAAGGAACGCACACATTTGGCTTGATAACCGATAAAGAAGTTATCGACGATGTCTCTGACAACAAGCTTGAGGTCAGCGACGATACCACTAGCGATGGTGTCTATGTGCTGGCTAACCACAACAATGTTCCTGGCTTCTACAAGTGGGCTGGTGGCCTGCTTGGCGCTGGTCGTGTTTATCTGCCTGCTACTGCTGGTAGCCGCTCGTTCCTGGGCTTCGGTAACGGAACCACCACGGGCATTGAGGCAGTTAACAACCAGACCATTTCACTTGGCGAGTGCTTCGACCTGCAGGGTCGCCATGTTGCTCAGCCCACTAAGGGCCTGTACATCATGAACGGCAAGAAGGTCGTGGTGAAGTAACAAATACTTATCTGGAAACGAATTCTCATAATTGTCGTATTTGACTCATCATCGAAATAACGATTGAATTACTGACAAATTGAGATGATTATGACAATTCGTTTCCATTAATAACATAACCATTCATTTCAAACAGAAAGGAACCGCAATAATGAAAAAGATATATCAGATGCCCAGCACCGAGCTGATGCTGATTAACATTGAGAACTTGCTGCAGAATGCATCGCCAACAACCCTGCCAAAGGGTGACGACGATGACACAGTCACCGACAAGGACGAACTGCTCTCCCGCCGTCGCACTGTCTGGGACGATGAGGAAGAGGAGGACTACTAAGCACACTCTACGGGCGGGCGCGCATCCTTTTTCCCCTCCACCACTTCGTCATGATTCCTCCAGGTGTGTGTCCGTCCGTTTATAGCTAAAAAGATTGGCCCGCAAGTTCAGGTGAACTTGCGGGCCAGTTGTCTTTTTTAGGCTGTCGTGGGGTAGGGGATTAGGGTTACTCTGCTCCTGCCTCCTCCATGTCGCCTTCGATGTAGATGCGAGTCATCTCTACCACACCGTTGGTGCGTACGGTGATCGACTTCTTGAAGTGTCCGGGGAACTTGCCCGTGCCGTTGTAGGTTACCTTGATTTCACCCTTCTGACCCGGCTGTATCGGCTCCTTGGTGTATTCGGGGACGGTGCAACCGCACGATGCCACTGCCTGGTTGATGACCAATGGTGTCTCGCCGACGTTGGTGAACGTGAAGGTGGTGCTGACGACGGGGCTCTTCTCAGAAAACTTTCCGAAGTCGTGAATCAGCTTGTCGAACTTAATCTCTGCCTGCTTCTGTGCTGTGGCATAGGTCATGCTGGTGAGCAGCATAAGGGCCATGAGTAGGATCTTCTTCATAATGCGCTTATTTTATGTTCTTTTGACTTTTCGACTGCAAAAGTAGCAAATATATTAAAGATGTGGCGCGTAATTGGGATTTTTTAATCATTGGCCTGCCGCCTTTAATATTTTATAATACTCTACAGCTCCTAAGAGGATGCATCCTGTGCCATAATCCTCGAAGTCAGGGATGCGCGTATAGCTCAGTGGCTGTCCGGCTGAGGGGTCTTTACCCGTGCCCTGCATCCAGCCGATGAAGCCGTTGGGATGGATGGCGGCTTCGAGCGCTTTCCATGCGCGGTCGGCTACAGGCCTGTAGACCCTGGCCTTGAGGTAGCCGTGGCGCATGCCCCAGCACATGCCGTAGAGGAAGAGTGCCGTGCCGCTGGTCTCAGGCATGGCGTAGTTGGTCGAGACGAGGCTGGGGTTCCAATAGCCATCTTCACGCTGGCAGCTGAGCAGACCCTTGCTCATCAGCATGAAGTCCTTCTTCAGCTCCTTATAGGCTTTCTCCTTGCTTGACATTTGGTCCATGCAGCGCACGAGTGCGGCGTAGACCCACCCGTTGCCGCGGCTCCAGTAGCACTGCTGGCCGTCGGGCTCCTTGTAGGGTGGTACGTAGTCAGCATCGCGCCACCATAGCCCGTCCTTCGTGTTGAAGAGTCCGCCGCCACACTCGTTGCGGCTCCAGCGGTACATCTGCATGGCATGGTCACGGTATTTGGCTTCGCCCGTCAACTTGTACATCTGCATGTAGAGGGGCATGGCCATCTGAATGGCGTCGATCCATGTCCACCAGCCGTAGAGTGAGGGTTGTGTGCTTGGGGTCTTTACCTTAGCACTACGTTTCTCGTTGGGTGTCACCATCTGGTGGTCCAGGTTCTGTCTAGCAGCGGTGAGCATCTGCTCGTCGCCCACCTGCACGTAGCGCATCAGGTAGGTCTGTGCACAGCACTGGTCGTCGGCATCGCAGGTGGTGATGCCGTTGCGTGGCGTCCACTTGTGGAAGTTGGCCCAGCTGTCAGTGTAGTCGAGATAGCGCTGCTGTGGGTCGATGTCGTTCAGGGCCATCAGTCCCTCGTAGTAGACGGCACGTGTCCAGAGGTTCGACGGCCGCACCTTGTTGACATTGGTGGGCACGGTGGGGTCGGCATACTTGGTCATGAAATAGTCGTTCGCACGGCGTGCCACGCCGAGCACCTCGTCGGCAGTTGTGGCCGTCTGTGCGGCCAAGGCCAGTGTGACGAATGTCGCACAAGCCAACATTGAAAGTCGTTTCATCTTTATAATAGTTTGTTTTGCACTGCAAACTTACACAAAATTTCCGACTTTCTCATTAGCTTGCTGAAGAAATTAAGTTTTCTTTAGAGGAAACGCACTAATTGTGACGGATTTTTTGGCCGTTACATCTTTTTTTGCTAACTTTGCAGCCACGTTTTAAAAAGTGGCACCATGAAGCATAAGACATTTTTAGCGACAGCCCTGATTGCGCTGACTGCCTGTCAGCAACTGCAAGCCAACCCCATCACACGTGGCGAAGCCCGTCGCGTGGCCCAAGAGCTGGTGGGCATCGATAGCGATGCCGCCGCGATTGCATCTGCGGACAGCGATGAGGGTAAGATTTTACCTTATTATATATTTACGCGCGGGTGCGGGAAGGGTTTTGTTATTGTATCGGGCGATGACTCCACGGCCCCTATCTTAGGCTATACCGACGCTGGCGACTACGACGAGACGCAGCTGCCTGAACAGCTGCGCGGCATGCTGAGCCATTGGGGAACGGTCATTAGCCAGGTGCAGCAGCGTCGGCAGTCTCCCCGTTTCAAGGCCCCGCGTGCCCGTGCCATCGCAAGCTACAAGAAGGGCTGGGAGAATGTGGCGCCGCTCATCAAGACCGCTTGGCACCAGGACTATCCCTACAACATGCTGGCACCGGTGAAGAACGGTGCGCGCTGTGCTTCTGGCTGCGTGGCAACGGCAGGGTCGCAGGTGACCTACTATTTCCATAAGGACAACCCCACCGAGTTGCAGTACGACACGCCGACCTATAGCTACGGTACGCCCGTCACCGAGTCGCTGCCTAAAGGTACACCCATCGAGTGGAACCTGATGCGCCTTAACGGTACTGGCACGCAGAAGCAAGACAGTGCTGTGGCGAAGCTGATGTATGCCCTTGGTACGTCGGCATGGTTGACCTACGGCGATGGCGAGGGTACTGCCACCAGTGGTCATAACGAGAAGATGGCCGACGCCATGAAGGGGCAGTTCAATCTAAACTGTCAGCATAAGTATAAAGGTGGCGAGACGCAGGAGGAATGGGAGCGCCTGATCTACAACAACCTGAAGTCGCGGCGTCCCATGCTCTATTCCGGTTATAAGGACGAGCAGACAGGTGGCCACTCAGTGGTGCTCGATGGCTATCAGGCCTCAACAGGACTTTACCACTTCAACTTCGGCTGGGGCGGCCAGGGCAATGGCTACTACACCGTCGACGACCAGACGGGCATGAACGGCTTCAACCAATATCAAGACCTGGTGTACAACATCACGCCGCAGGTTCAGTCGCTCAAGGGTGCCATCAAGTCGGCGCAGCTCTACCACAAAGCGCCGAGCACCGTCATTGTCGAAGTAGAGAATACGGGCACGCTCGACTATGCCGGCTACTACCTCTACGCCAATGCGCAAAGCAAGCTGCCGTCGCGAGTCACTGCCACCGATACGAAGACGGAGACCGTGACTGGTGTGCCACAGGAGCTGACATTCAGCATGACGCCGACCTCGCAGCAACCCCTGTATATCTTCCTCTGTGATAAGCAGAAAACCATTCTCGACTCGTGTCTTGTGGATGTGACACCCACCATTGCCGACCTCACGGTCGAACACTTTACCGTCGATGCCGGCACGGAGGTGACAACCGTTGACGACATGCACTTCGCCATCGTCAACAATGCCGAAGCCCACGTCACCGTGACGCTTACCAACGGCCCGCAGGGAACCTACTGCCAGCCGGCTTTCCAATGCTTCCTGGAGCAGTACGACACGCAAACCCACTCGTGGGGCGGCCGCAAGGGTATCGTCATCAACGACATCGTCTTCGAGAACCTGCAGACGCAGGACGCCGTATTCACTTTCGAAGGTCTTACGGAGGGTACCCTCTATCGTGCTTTCCTCAACGAGCAGGTGCAGGCGACTGAGCCCAGTGCCCTTCAGTTTGCCGGTGGCGTTGCGCGTGAGCTGTATTTCACAGTGCGCTCCTCTGACCTCAGCGTCACCATCGATGGAAGGCAGGCCACAGTGACGGGCCGATGGAATTCCGACCTCTTCAGTCAGCAGGCCAGCGACGCACGTGTCTGTGCCTATGACATCTCAGGTCTTAGCGACCTGAACTCGCAGCCCGTCGCTGCTAATCCTAACGCACTCTTCTATACCGACCAGGGCACTGAAGTTATGAAGCAGTTCCATAACATCGTGGTGGGCGACGCCTGTGCTGAGCTGCTGTTGCAGGCCGATGCCGACTTCATGCCCATGCGTGCCTTCACTGCCCATAAGGCAACGCTGGTCATGCCTGATGCTGCTGCTGGTAACTGGCAGAGTGTCGTTACGCCGTTTGCTGTGGAGGCACCTCTTGGCATGCAACTGAAGGCTCCTGCCGAGTGGATCAGCCAGTCGACCGTCATAGTGGCCTACCGCCACGTGCTACAGGCACCAGCGCTGACACCCCTGATCTACATAACGGGGCACGATGCCCTGAACTGTCTGACTGCCACCGACGTCACTATCGGCACTGACACTTACACGACGCTCTTCGACGGGCAGTTGGGCATTACCACAATGGCCACTGCGGCTGAGCCCACGTGGCTGTTCGTTGGCGATAACTACGGTACACCTTATTATAAGGCTGATGGCCGTGCCGAAGTGGCGCCTTTCCAGTCGTTCGTCATGAGCACTACAGGCAAGCAGATGCGTACGACGGAAACGACTGCCCTCGATGGCAACTATCGCTCGCTGAGCGTCGCCATTAACAAGGTGTATGCGCAGATTGCCGAACGGGGTGAGCAGCCTGCCGACGTGTCTTCACTGCTCCTGACGACCCTCCAGCAGGCGGAGACAATGCTGACATACCGTCAGTTGGAAGTAGAAAGCGAAGTGTTAGGCCTGCGCGATGACCTTCTGGCTGCCCTGACCGACTATCTTGAGAATGGCGGACAAGGCATCGATCAGCCTGTCGATGGCGATAGCATGTCGTCGGCCCCCGTCTACTACGGTCTGTCGGGACAACGTCTGGAGCAGCCCTCACGTGGCGTTACCATCGTACGCCTTGGGCGTGATGTGCGGAAAGTTGTGCATTTTTAGAGCATATCTTTTTGTGGTCTCGCAGAAAATGCCTACTTTTGCAGTCGAAAAGAGCCGTTATCACGTTGTTGCGCTTTAATGTTCTTCCGTGGAAGTTCCTTATTCCGTTATGACATTATAACGTTATTACGAAAACAATTAAATCGTCAAATCGAAATAATAAAAAGATGTACAGAACAAAGACATGTGGCGAGCTGCGGCTCGCCGATGCTGGCCAGCAGGTGACACTGGCCGGATGGGTACAGCGCACGCGCAAGATGGGAGGCATGACCTTCGTCGACCTGCGCGACCGCTATGGTTTAACGCAGCTGGTGTTCGACGAGTCGGCCGATGCTGCCCTCTGCGAGCGTGCCAACAGGCTTGGTCGTGAATACTGCGTGCAGGTGGTGGGCGAAGTGAGCGAGCGCCACGCCAAGAATCCCAAGATGCCTACGGGCGACATTGAGATCCTGGTTCGTGAGCTGAATATCCTCAGCGAGAGCCAGACACCACCTTTCACCATTGAGGACCAGACCGATGGTGGCGATGACATCCGCATGAAGTATCGCTATCTGGACCTGCGCCGTCAGGCCGTGCGTAAGAACCTGGAGCTGCGTCATCGCATGACTATCCTGATTCGTAACTTCCTCGACTCGCGTAACTTTATTGAGGTGGAGACTCCCATCCTCATCGGCTCTACACCGGAGGGCGCTCGCGACTTTGTGGTGCCTTCGCGCATGAATCCCGGACAGTTCTATGCCCTGCCGCAGTCGCCCCAGACGCTTAAGCAGCTGCTGATGGTGAGTGGCTTCGACCGTTACTTCCAGATTGCCAAATGTTTCCGTGACGAGGACCTGCGTGCAGACCGCCAGCCTGAGTTCACACAGATCGACTGCGAGATGTCGTTCGTCGAGCAGGAGGACGTCCTCGAGGTGTTCGAGTCGATGGCTCGTCACCTGTTCCGCGAGGTGCGTGGCGTCGAGCTGCCCCCGCTGCAGCGCATGACGTGGCACGAGGCCATGCGGCGCTTTGGCTCCGACAAGCCCGACCTGCGCTTCGGCATGGAGTTTGTCGAACTGATGCCTGTGCTGAAAGGCACTGGTACATTCCCCGTGTTCAACGAGGCCACCTATATTGGTGGCATCTGCGTGCCGGGTTGTGCCGACTATACGCGCAAGCAGCTCGACCAGCTGACCGACTTCGTGAAGCGTCCGCAGGTGGGTGCCAAGGGACTGGTCTATGTGAAGTTCAACAGTGACGGTACGGTGAAGTCGAGCATCGACAAGTTCTACACCCCCGAAGTGTGGCAGCAGGTCAAAGAAGCCATGGGCGCCAAAGACGGCGACTTGGTGCTGATTCTCAGTGGTGACAATGCCAATAAGACGCGTGTGCAGCTCTGCACCCTCCGTCTGGAAATGGGCGATCGCCTTGGTCTGCGCGACAAGGACACGTTCCATTGCCTCTGGATTGTCGACTTCCCGCTCTTCGAGTGGAGCGATGAGGAGCAGCGTCTGATGGCTACCCACCATCCGTTCACCATGCCTAATCCCGACGATATTCCCCTGCTCGACACGGCTCCTGAGCGCGTACGTGCCGTGGCTTACGACTTTGTGTGCAATGGCGTGGAGGTCGGCGGCGGCTCGTTGCGTATCCACGACGGTAAGTTGCAGGAGAAGATGTTCGAGATTCTCGGCTTCACGCCCGAACGCGCCATGGCCCAGTTCGGTTTCCTCATCAATGCCTTTAAGTACGGTGCTCCTCCTCACGGTGGTCTGGCTTTCGGTCTCGACCGTTTTGTCAGCATCATGGCCGGTCTCGACAGCATCCGCGACTGCATTGCCTTCCCGAAGAACAATAGCGGACGCGACGTCATGCTCGATGCCCCCAGTGAACTCGACCCCAAGCAGCTCGATGAGTTGCAACTGCGGGTTGACCTCCGTTCGGCGGTTGACATGCGTCAAGAATAGTGCCTTTTTCCTGAAAAACTCCTTAGAATCAGTGAGATAACTTAAAAGAAAGCCGTATCTTTGCACACGAAATGATAACAGTCATTTATTAGTTCAATTATTTTAATCAATTATGGCAGAAAAGAAGACAACGAAGAAGGCTACTGAGACAAAGGCTCCCGTAGCAACGAAGGAAGCAACGGCCAAGAAGACCGCAACCGTGAAGGCTGTAAAGGCTACAGTAGCAATCAACGCCGAGAACATTGGTTTTAAGGCAGGAGATGTTTATCAGGCACTGGCAGCAGCAGAGAAGGCTCTCAACGTGAAAGAGATTGCCAAGGCTGCAAAGATTTCAGAGGAAGAGACACTGCTCGGTCTGGGCTGGCTCTTTAAGGAGGGTAAGCTTCAGAACGCTGAGGACAACAAGGTTGTGCTCGCTTAACAAGCAGAATGATAATTAAGGTTGAGCATTGAAGATGGAGCCCTATAAAGGCCGCTCTTCAATGTTCAACTTTTGGTTTTAACAGGACATGACTGAGTACGAGGAGGATTTACTGCGCATATTAAGTAAAGTGGGTGAGCGGGGCATCTCCGTGAGAGCTTTGGCTAAGCATATCTACAATAAGCGGACGTCATTGTTCTCACAACCTGACCCGCAAGCCATCCACAACTTTGTGCAGCACTACCTGCTCTACCATGCCAGTAAGCCAAAGGGCAATGTGGTGCGCGTTCGACATGGCTATTACCGCCTGAACACCCGCATCCCCTACGTCAAGCAGTTGCTCATCGACTTCAGGAATGAGGAAAGCCAGAAAGAGGAAGAGCCTCCGGCGCCCCCTCGCCAACAAGACTTCTCGCTCAGCCTGTTCGACTGAAAAGTTCTCCATAGTGGGACACCCACGCCGGGAAAGTGCAAAATTTGCACTTTTCCGGCGTTTTCCTTGGCAGTTCGGAAAATAATTAGTATATTTGCACCGCAAACTATATAAAGGCAATGAAAGCAAGTTACTTATTAGGATTCGATGTAGGCAGTTCGTCTGTCAAGGCGTCACTCGTCAATGCTGACAGCGGCAAGTGTGTGGCTTCGGCCTTCTTTCCTGAGAAGGAGGCACCCATCAAGGCCGAGAAGGCCGGATGGGCCGAACAGGACCCCGACGCTTGGTGGCAGTACGCTAAGCAGTCGCTGCAGCAGGTGCTGCATGCCAGTGGTGCTAGTGGTGACGATATTGCTGCCATCGGTATATCTTACCAGATGCACGGTCTGGTGTGTGTAGACAGTCAACTGCAGCCACTGCGCCCCGCCATCATTTGGTGTGACTCACGAGCTGTCCCCTATGGCGAGCGGGCATTCCGCGACTTGGGCAGTGAGCACTGCCTATCGCACCTGCTGAACTCGCCGGGCAACTTCACGGCAGCCAAGCTGGCTTGGGTTAAGGAGCAGGAACCTGAACTCTTTGGAAAGATTTATAAAGTGATGCTTCCAGGCGACTATATCGCCATGCGTCTCAGCGGTGTGGTGAACACCACGGTGAGCGGACTCTCTGAGGGCATGTCCTGGGACTTCAAGGAGAACCGCGTGGCGCAGTTCCTGATGGACTACTACGGTTTTCCGTCCAATCTCATCGCCGACATCGTGCCGACGTTTTCCGAGCAGTGCCGCGTGTCGGATGCTGCCGCCAGTGAGCTGGGCCTGAAAGCAGGCACGCCGATTACGTATCGTGCCGGCGACCAGCCCAATAACGCCTTGTCGCTGAACGTGTTCAATCCGGGCGAGATTGCTGCTACGGCAGGTACCAGCGGCGTCGTCTATGGCGTCCTTGGCGATGTGAACTACGATCCCAAGTCGCGTGTGAACACTTTTGCACACGTGAACCACATGCAAGCTTCTGCCTCGTCGCCTGATGGCGACTGTCGCTTAGGCGTGCTGTTGTGTATCAATGGCACAGGCATCCTCAACGCATGGATGCACCGCAACGTTACCTTCGACATGAACTATGCCGCCATGAACGACTTGGCAGCACAGGCACCCATCGGCAGCGACGGCGTCTGCATCATGCCATTCGGCAATGGCGCCGAGCGCGTGCTTGAAAACTGTGAGCTGGGTTGCTCCATCCATGGGCTAAACTTCAACAAGCACAGCCGCGCCCACCTGGTGCGTGCCGCTCAGGAGGGCATCGTCTTCAGCTTCTGCTATGGCATGGAGGTGATGCGCCAGATGGGTATGGACATCCGCAAGATACATGCTGGCCACGCCAATATGTTCCTCTCGCCACTGTTCCGCGATGCCTTGGCAGCCGTTTCAGGCGCAACTATCGAGCTTTACGACACTGACGGTTCAGTGGGAGCAGCTCGTGGCGCCGGCATCGGAGCAGGCATCTATCGTGACCACGACGAGGCGTTCGCTACGCTCGAGAAGCTTCAGGTCATCGAGCCGCAGCCGTCGGCTCAGCCCGCTTATCAGGAAGCATACAGCCGATGGAAGGAGACGCTTGGGAGAATGATAAAATAAGAGGGAATCGTTGATAGAGCCTCGTTATAACGGAATAACGGTAAAACGTTATCACGAGGCCTCGTTATAACGTAATGACGTAATAACGTCAAAACGACGAAACGAACCAAAACAACAAGAACAACCGCAATAACGCAATAACACGAAATCAAAAAACTATGGCAAAAGAGTATTTCGCCTTTACAGGCAAGGTTCCTTTCGAGGGACGTGAGAGTAAGAACGTGATGGCTTTCCACTACTACGAGCCTGAGCGCGTCGTAATGGGTAAGAAGATGAAGGACTGGCTGAAGTTCGCCATGGCCTGGTGGCACACACTCGGACAGGCCAGCAGCGACCAGTTCGGTGGACAGACGCGCAGCTATGAGTGGGACAAGGCCGCCGACCCTGTTCAGCGTGCCAAGGACAAGATGGACGCCGGCTTCGAGTTCATGGACAAGCTGGGCATCAACTATTTCTGCTTCCACGACATTGACCTCGTTGAGGAAGGCAAGGACATTGCTGAGTATGAGGCTCGCATGAAGGAAATCACCGACTACGCCCTGCTGAAGATGCAGCAGTTCCCTAACATCAAGCTGTTGTGGGGTACCGCCAACGTCTTCGGTAACAAGCGCTATATGAATGGTGCCGCCACCAATCCCGACTTCGACGTTGTCGCACGTGCCGTGGTGCAAATCAAGAACGCTATCGATGCCACCATTAAGCTCGGTGGCACAAGCTACGTCTTCTGGGGAGGCCGTGAGGGCTACATGTCGCTGCTCAACACCGACCAGAAACGTGAGAAAGAGCATCTGGCTCGCGTGCTCACCGCTGCTCGCGACTATGCCCGCCAGAATGGTTTTAAGGGAACTTTCCTCATCGAGCCGAAGCCCATGGAGCCCACGAAGCACCAGTACGACGTTGACACTGAGACCGTCATTGGCTTCCTCCGTGCCCACGGCCTTGACAAGGACTTCAAGGTGAACATTGAGGTGAACCATGCCACGCTGGCAGGCCACACCTTTGAGCACGAGCTGGCCGTCGCTGTTGACAACGGCATGCTGGGAAGCATCGATGCCAACCGTGGTGACGCCCAGAACGGCTGGGACACCGACCAGTTCCCCATCGACAACTACGAGCTGACGCAGGCCATGCTCGAGATTATCCGTAATGGTGGCTTTGTGAATGGTGGCACCAACTTCGATGCGAAGATTCGCCGTAACTCTACCGACTTGGAAGACCTCTTCATTGCCCACATCAGCGGCATGGACGCCATGGCACGTGCCCTGCTGAACGCTGCCGACATTCTGGAGAACAGCGAGTTGCCAAAGATGAAGAAGGAGCGCTACGCTTCGTTCGATGCCGGCATCGGCAAGGACTTCGAGGACGGCAAGCTCTCGCTCGAACAGATTTACGACTACGGCAAGAAGGTCGAAGAACCTGCACAAACCAGCGGCAAGCAAGAGAAGTACGAGGCTATCGTTGCCCTCTACGCCCGCTAATTTCATTTCTTTTCCGCACCTTTGTAGCATGCAAGACAACAGATTGGACAAATATCTCGACGAGATCGGCGGTGGGCAGCAGCTCACCGCCGACGAGGAGCGCATCCTGTCGGAACGTGTACGCTCTGGTGACGGCGAGGCACAGCAGGCACTGGTTGTAGCAAACCTCAAGTTGGTGGTGGCCGTGGCAAGTGGCTATCAGGGCAAAGGGCTGTCGATGGACGACTTGGTGTCCGAAGGCAACATTGGACTGATGAAGGCCGCAGCGAAATACGATGGCCGTCGCGGTAGCCGTTTTGCAAGCTATGCCACAATGCTCATTCGTCAGCATATTGAGCGTGCCCTTGCGTCGGAACAGGGTGCAACAGGTAACAACGCCCCTACAAAAGGGAACGAGGAGCCTGTCAAGAAGCGGACAGCCGATACAGTAAAAATGCGCTCGGTGGACGCACCACTCGGCATCAAGCCAAATATGAGCCTGCTGTCCGTGCTTGTCGATGGCAACTCGCCGTTGGCCGACGAGGGCGTGGAGCAGAGCGACAGTATGGAGGTGCTGGGTCGTGCTCTGGCAGTGCTCAACGACCGTGAGCAGCATGTCGTGAAAGCATTCTTCGGCATTGGCCAGGAAACTCAGACAATGGCAGAGATTGCCGCTGACATGGGTCTCAAGCGCGAGCGTGTCCGCCAGATTCGCGACCGCGCTGTGCGACGTCTGAGGAAGATTGGGAAATCAGTCTGAAAGGCTGACAGCCCATAGCAACTCCCTTGGCTGCTAATGTAGCACAAACAATATCGCCCTGAAAGTCTTGCACTTTCAGGGCAATGCTGTTCTACAGGCCTGTTTCCAGGATGTTGTCTGGGCTGTTGGCCGTTACTTTATCAAGTCAACGGAACGCTTGAGAAAGCGGTCGAGTGCTTCACCCGTCAGCATGCCATTCTGCAGCAGGGCCAGGTCAATGAGCTGGTGGACGATGTCGTTGCCACTTGCGAAGTCGCTGATAAGCTGCTCCTTACGGGCTTTCTGGTCGTCGATGGCCTTCTGCGTATTTGCCTTGTCGTCCTTTTCTTCTTGCGTAATCTCCTCGGGCTTCTTTTTACTGGTCTGCTGGTTCAGCGCAGCGAGACGTGCCTCTTGTCCCTTGATTTCCGATTCGATGGGCTGTAGTTGGGCCGAAAGCTGGTCGTTGAGCGATGCGAGCACAGCCTTTACTAGGCGGTGGTCACTGTTGAGCACGAGGTTATAGCTGTCGGGCATTTGTCCGTAGAAGCTCATGCCCTGCTGGTAGCGGCTCATCTCCTTCATGCGGCGCATCCATTCGTTCTGCGTGATGACCACGGGGCGCTGCTCCTCGCCGAGGGCGTTAACCTCAACGATGAACTCAGCCTTGTCCTTCTTTGGCACTTGCGACTGGAAGGCAGCTGACAGATTGTCAGCCTGCTGGGCGTCGAGTGCGGGCTTCTTGTCGTCTTCCTTCTGTATCAGGCGGTCTACGGTGTCAGCGTCGACACGTGTGAATCGACTCTTCTCGAACTTCTGCTCCAGCGTCTGGATGCAGGCCACGTCAAGCTGACCATCAAAGAGCAGCACACTGTAGCCCTTGTCCTGGGCAGCCTTGATATACGAATACTGATCCTCCTTATTGGTGGCGTAGAGGTAGACGAGATTCTGGTCCTTGTCCTTCTGCGATGACTCGATAAGCGTGCGATACTCGTCGAACGTGAAGTATTTGCCTTCTGTGTCCTTGAAGAGCGAGAAGTCCTTAGCGCGGTCGTAGAAGTCCTGCTCGGTCAGAATGCCGTAGTTGATGAAGAGCTTCAGGTCGTCCCACTTCTCCTCGTAGGCCTTGCGGTCCTCGTTGAAGATGGCCTTCAGGCGGTCGCTGACTTTCTTGGTGATGTAGGTAGAGATTTTCTTCACCTCATGGTCGCTCTGTAGGTAGCTACGCGAGACGTTCAGCGGAATGTCGGGCGAGTCGATGACACCGTGGAGCAGTGTGAGGAACTCGGGTACGATGCCCTCCACCTGGTCAGTGACAAACACTTGGTTGCAGTAGAGCTGAATCTTGTTGCGCTGGATGTCGAGGTTCGACTTGATACGCGGGAAGTAGAGGATACCCGTGAGGTTGAAGGGATAGTCAACGTTCAGGTGAATCCAGAACAGGGGCTCGTCGTGCATGGGGTAGAGCGTGCGATAGAACGACTTGTAGTCCTCGTCCTTCAGTGTTGAGGGTGCCTTGGTCCACAGCGGCTCCACATTGTTGATGATGTTGTCCTGATCGGTGTCGACCATCTTGCTCTCGTCCTTCGACCACTCCTGTTTCTTGCCGAAAGCGATGGGTACGGGCAGGAACTTGCAGTATTTCTGGAGCAACGACTCAATCTTCTGCTTGTCGAGGAACTCCTTGCAGTCGTCGTCGATATACAGAATCACGTCGGTGCCGTGCTCTGCGCGCTCAGCATCGTCAATCTCATAGGCGGGGCTGCCGTCACAGCTCCAACGCACGGCCGTTGCACCCTCGCGATAGCTCTTGGTGACGATTTCCACTTTCTTCGACACCATAAACGAGGAGTAGAAGCCCAGTCCGAAGTGGCCAATGATATTATTCGCCTGGTCCTTGTACTTCTCTAAGAAATCGCTGACACCTGAGAAGGCAATCTGGTTGATATACTTGTCGATTTCCTCGGCAGTCATGCCAATGCCGTGGTCGCTGATGGTGATGGTGCCCTTGTCCGTGTCGAGGGCGATGCGGACGGTGAGATCACCTAATTCATCCTTGTAGTCGCCTTTTTCCTTGAGGGTCTTCAGCTTCTGCGTGGCATCAATGGCGTTGGAAACCATCTCACGGAGGAAGATCTCATGGTCACTGTAGAGAAACTTTTTGATGACGGGGAAGATGTTCTCAGTCGTAACCCCGATGTTACCTTTTTGCATATTGATAAATGTTTGTTATTGTTCTTTGCCCAGAACAAGCAAATATCGTGCCAAAAACTAAGTCATCGTCCAGCTGAAGTTCTAATGGGTCGACATAGCGTACGATTGAAATGGGTGAATCATATGACTATCATTGGTAACTGCTATATTACTCCCTATAGTTTTGGGGGCAGAAACAAAAAAGGCAGAATTACCCATGTACAAGGGACATACAAACAGTGAGGCGCTCCTAGAAGCTTTACCGTTACCTCTGCGGCAGGTGTCTTGACATGGAATGAACTTGATATTGTGACCAAAATGTGACCCCAAACAAAATATGGACTTAAACGAGAAAACGCCAAGTGCTTAATTTATAAACACTTGGCGACCCAATAAAGTGATGACTTCGTGATTCCGTTGGGACTCGAACCCAAGGCCTACTGCTTAGAAGGCAGTTGCTCTATCCAGCTGAGCTACGGAACCCCACATACGACGGGGCAGGGCTGCGAAAGAGGGGCAGACAAGGCTCACCGTCGATTTGCGGCTGCAAAGGTAGTGATTTTTTGTGAAACAGCCAAATTTTCTGCAAAGAAGTTGAGGATTGAATGGCGTGACGTACCTATTTTTAGGTATTATTGCTGAAAAGATTAGCCTCAAATGAATGATTTCTGCATAAAAAGTGTTACCTTTGCAGTCACTAAAGATATTTCAAGCGTATGAAATTATCGGAGCTTAAGACTGGCGAACAGGGCGTCATCGTCAAGGTGTTCGGCCATGGGGGCTTTCGCAAGCGCATCATTGAGATGGGCTTTGTGAAGGGTAAGAATGTGGAGGTGCTGCTGAACGCGCCGCTGCAGGACCCGGTGATGTATAAGCTGATGGGCTATGAGGTGAGTCTCCGCCATCAGGAGGCCGAGATGATCGAGGTCGTCCGTGCCCACGACTACGATGGTGAAGCGGGTAGGGAGGAACAACACGCCTTGAGTGAAGACGAAGCGACACCAGACAACGCTAAGGAACAGAGACAGGAGGCGCCAAAGAAGCACAAGAGCCATGCCGACGACTTCATGCGCCACGAAGCACTGAGCAAGCGCCGCCTGCTGAATGTGGCCCTTGTGGGAAACCCCAACTGTGGCAAGACGTCGCTGTTCAACTTTGCCTCAGGCGCACACGCGCATGTGGGTAATTATAGTGGTGTGACGGTCGATGCCACCGTGGCCAAGGCGTCGTTCTATGGCTATGAGTTCTCGCTGACCGACCTTCCTGGCACCTACTCGCTGACATGCTATTCGCCTGAGGAGCTCTTCGTGCGCAAGCACTTGACCGACGAGCTGCCCGACGTGGTCATCAACGTCATCGACGCCTCGAACATTGAGCGTAACTTGTACCTGACGACACAGCTTGTCGACATGAACGTGCCGATGGTGTGTGCCCTGAACATGTACGACGAGTTTGAGAGACGTGGCGACCATGTCGACCTTGCAAAGCTCTCGACGCTGTTTGGCATGCCGATGGTGCCCACGTCGTTCAAGAGCGGACGTGGCGTGAAGGAGCTGTTCCGTGCCGTCATCCAGGTGTACGAGCGCAAGCAGGGCGTGGCACGCCATATCCACATCAACTATGGTCACGAGATCGAGGACGGCATTCGCCACATACAGCACTACCTGAAACCTGACGAACACATCACGCAGCGCTATAGCACACGCTATCTGGCCATCAAGCTGCTTGAGGGCGACAAGATCATTGAGAAGTACGTGCGTGAGCACCTCGTGGATGAGAACCGGCCCGAGGATGCAAACCAGCTGATGGCTGCCCGTGACACAGCTGCCGCCCGTGTGCTGGAAGAGACGAACACCGACGCTGAGACGGCCATCATGGACGCGAAGTACGGCTTCATCAACGGCGCACTGACGGAGGCTGGCTACCAGACAGGCACTAAAGAGGACACCTACCGCATGACGCACGTCATCGACAGCGTGCTGTCGAACAAGTATGCAGGCTTCCCCATCTTCTTCCTCATCCTGTTCGTCATGTTCCAGACGACGTTCGCCATTGGGCAGTACCCCATGGACTGGATAGAGGCTGGCGTGGAGTGGCTTGGCGACTGGGTGGGAGGCCTGCTGCCTGATGGCCCGCTACGGTCGCTCATCGTCGACGGCGCCATTGCTGGCGTGGGAGCAGTCATCGTGTTCCTGCCACAAATCCTGATTCTCTACTTCTTCATCTCGCTGATGGAAGACTCGGGCTACATGTCGCGCGCAGCGTTCATCATGGACAAACTGATGCACAAGATGGGGCTCCACGGCAAGTCGTTCATCCCACTCATCATGGGGTTTGGCTGCAACGTGCCAGCTGTGATGGCTACGCGCACCATTGAGAGTCGACGGTCGCGGCTCATCACGATGCTGGTACTGCCCTTCATGTCGTGCTCGGCACGCCTGCCCATCTACATCATGATAACGGGCACGTTCTTCTCGCTGCAATACCGTTCGTGGGTGATGATCTCGCTCTATGCCATCGGCATTGTCATGTCCGTCGTGGTGAGCAAGCTGTTTGCAACATTGGTCATCAAGGGCGAGGACACGCCCTTCGTGATGGAGCTGCCGCCCTACCGATGGCCCACAGCGAAAGCCATCGGACGCCACACGTGGGAGAAGGGCAAGGAGTACCTCAAGAAGATGGGCGGCATCATCCTCGTCGCCTCGATCATTGTCTGGGCATTGGGCTACTTCCCCCACGACGACACGCTGAGCCGCGAACAGCAGCAAGAGCAGTCGTACATCGGCAGGTTAGGGCAGGCTGTTGCACCAGTCTTCACGCCCCAAGGCTTCAACTGGAAGCTCGATGTGAGCCTTATAGCGGGTGTGGGAGCGAAGGAGATTGTGGCCTCGACCATCGGCGTGCTCTATGCCGACGACGACTCGTTTGGCGACGACGACTCGTTCAGTGACGACACAGCAAAATACACACGGCTGCGCCAGCAAATGATGGCCGACGGCGTGACACCACTGGCGGCCTATGCCTACCTGCTGTTCATACTGCTCTACTTCCCCTGCATAGCGACGATTGCCGCCATTAAGAACGAGACGGGATCGTGGCGATGGGCACTGTTTGCAGCGGCCTATACCACGGGCGTGGCATGGCTGGTGTCAGCGCTGTTCTACCAGATCGGGAGAATGGTGTAAAATGAAACCCCACCCAGCCTCCCCGAAGGGGAGGAGATGAATAGTGAATAGTTTATAGTGAATAGTTAGAGTCGGGATGCGTTGCGTTCCGACTCATTCTTTTGGATGGAGCCGTAGGCATAGTAGAGGGGGAAGAACGTGGAGAGGTAGACGTATGCCTGAATGAAGCCAGCAATGGCGAAGACGATGAAGCTCAGCCAGAACATGCCTTCAGGCATGCCAGCCTCGTCGCCGCCGAGCGTCCCTATCTGCGAATGGATGTTGGCAGCATAGAGGATGTTGGCAGGCAGCTGGGCGATAAGCGTCAGCAAGAGTGTGACGATGCCTGTCAGCAGCAACGTGACAAAGAGCGTGCCGATATGGGCGATGCCCGTCAGGTAGCCAGGGAAGGGCAGCGATGGCTTTGGCGCCATCATTGCACGGTAGACAGTATAGCAGAAAGGAATGAGCAGCACGATGCAGCCTACGGTCAACACACCAACAGCCACGAGGGCTGTCGTCAGTCCCGTCTTTGCTGCCAGCATACACAAGGCTATGAGCATTGCGCCCAACAGGCCAAACACCACAACGAGGCAGACGACGACCAGCGCCAGACGTCCTAACACTGGCATGTCGAGGCGCCCATACCAGTGGGCTGGGCGTGGAATGTCGCCAGTTGCGGCATGCTGGCGCATGGCACTGAAAGCACACGAGGCCAGCAACGTAGCACAAACGAGGAACAGCAGCACAGTGATGCCCGACATGACCAGCGTGCTCACCAACTCGGCATGGGCCGCCTCTGGGTCAAGAATCTGACTGGCACCAATAAGGGGGATGACGTGGGTTATGGCATAGCTCGACATAAAGGCCATGGCCAAGGCGTAGAGAACCGCCACGGGCCACGAGGCACGAAACAGTCGGCGGAAACTGTTGGTGAATAGACGATAGCCGTCAGCGATGATAGCACGTGTGCTGCGGGTGCGGAAAAGAGCCAATGAAGCGTTTGATTCCATAAAAAAAATGTTATTTCTTTCGTTCTTTCATGCAAAGGTAAGGACTTTTTTCGTAACTTTGCACCGTTTTACCGGAAAATTAAGCATATTTATGAAGATACTGAAGTGGGGATTCATCGGTTGCGGCGATGTCTGTGAGCGGAAAAGTGGTCCAGCCTTCAATCAAGTGGAGGGTTCCAGCGTCTATGCCGTGATGAGTCGCACGGCCTCAAAAGCGCGCTCGTATGCCGAACGGCACGGCGTGCCACGTTGGTACGACGACGCCCAAAAGCTCATCAACGACCCGCAGGTGAACGCCATCTATGTGGCCACGCCGCCATCGAGCCACGCTACCTACGCCATCATGGCGATGAAGGCGGGCAAGCCCGTCTATGTGGAGAAGCCGCTGGCTGCCAGCTATGACGACTGTGCACGCATCAACTACGTGTCGCAGCAGACGGGCGTGCCCTGCTTCGTGGCATACTATCGTCGCTACCTGCCCTATTTCCAGCGTGTGAAAGAGATCCTTGACAGCGGCTACATTGGCAGTCCAGTCAATGTGCAGATACGCTTTGCCGTGCCCCCTCGCCAGTTGGACTACGCGCATCCTGAGCGCCTGCCATGGCGCTTGCAGCCAGAGGTGTCGGGGGGTGGCTATTTCTACGATCTGGCGCCCCACCAGATTGACCTGCTGCAATACTATTTTGGCGTCATCCTTGAGGCACGAGGCATCTGCGCCAATCGCGGCCACCTCTACACGGCCGAGGACTCAGTGAGTGCAGTGTTCAGCTTTGAGAACGGACTGCCCGGCTCTGGCAGCTGGTGTTTCGTAGGGCATGAGTCGGCCACTGCCGACCGTGTGCTGGTCATCGGCGACAAAGGGTCGCTGAGTTTCTCGGTGTTCAACTATTCACCCATCGTGGTGCATACCAGCGATGGCGAGCAGCGCATCGAGGTCGACACCCCATCGTATGTTCAGTTCCCCATCATCAAGAACGTGTGCGAACACTTGCAGGGTCTGGCCGTTTGCACGTGTACGAGCATGTCGGCGACGCCCACCAACTGGGTGCTCGACAGAATACTGGGGAAAATTTGAGAGCATTGAGCATTGAACATTGAACATTGAACATTGAGCATTGAACATTGAGCATTGAACATTGAACATTGAAGTGGTGGTGGCTGTCAAGATAATCGGACTCGTGATGACGATGCTGTTGTCGGTTGTTCCTGTGAAGGCACAGGAGCAGGCTGACACGCTTGTCATCAACGGAAGTGAGCAGCAGGCCGACACCATCGTCACTGACGGTTCGGCAGCCACACGCCGCAGGCTGAGCAAGATACGCCGCACCATCCGTGGCTTCGACCGCCTGAACAAGAGTTGGATAGAGCCACAGCACTACGTGTTCACAGCGATGATGCAGGTGACTCACACCTACGACCTCTACACGCTGAGTGGCACTGGCGACGATGCCCAGTCGATGACGTTTGCACCAGACTTTAAACTGAAGGTGGGTCCATACCTTGGCTGGAAGTGGTTCTTCGCTGGCTACACCTTCGAGTTGGGCAACATCAGTCTCAACAAACTGAAGCAAGAGCTCGACCTCAGCATCTACAGCTCGCAGGTGGGCGTCGACCTGTTCTATCGCCGCACAGGCATCGAGTACAAGCTGCGCAATGCCTACTTGGGCAAGGGCGTCGACACGAAGGTGCTCGACGGCGTGCCTTTCGACGGACTGAGGGCTGGCATCACGGGCGTGAACGTCTACTACATCTTCAACCACGGCCGCTTCAGCTATCCGGCAGCCTTCTCGCAGAGCACCATCCAGAAGGTGAGCTGTGGTTCGCCAATGGCTGGCATCGGCTATACGCGCCACTCTTTGGAGCTGGACTACGGCAAACTGCAAGCGCTGGTCGACGAACGCATAAAGACTCAGACGGTGGAGCTCGATAGTGGCCTGATGTTCAAGAAGGTAAACTACACAGACTACAGCCTTTCTGGGGGCTATGCCTACAACTGGGTGTTGGCCAAAGGATGGCTCTTTGCCGCCAGTGGACAGGCAGCCATTGCCTATAAGAAGTCGGAGGGTGACGTGGAGGGCAATCGCCGTGCAGGCTTCGACTTTCAGAACATTAACCTCGACATGATATGGCGCTTCGGCCTGGTGTACAACTGCATGCGCTGGTATGCTGGTGCCAGTGTCATCCTCCATTCATACAACTACCATAAGTCGCGCTTCTCGACAAACAACACCTTTGGCTCGATGAACATGTACATCGGCTACAACTTTGGACTGAAGAAAAAATATAGAGAAGTGGATAATAATAAGTGACAATTGATAAGCAATATGAAACACCTATTTATTATAGCGGCTCTGCTGATGGCATCCGTCACGATGAAAGGGCAGACAGCCTTGGCGAAAGATAGCATTTGTATAGAGAAACTGCTGCAGAGTGGCGACACGACGACGCTCTACTATGCACGCAAGTTTCTGGGTCGCCCCTACGTGTCGTACACCCTTGAGGTGAACGACGAGGAACAACTTGTGGTGAACACGCGCCAGCTCGACTGCACCACGCTGGTGGAGACTGTCGCTGCCCTGGTGCTCTGCGCCAAGGACAGTCTGACGACATTCGCCGACTTCAAGTCGAAGCTGCAGCAGCTGCGCTATCGTGGGGGCGTCATTGACGGCTATCCCAGCCGTCTGCACTACTTCAGCGACTGGATCATCGACAACACGGCAATGGGCTTCGTACGCGAGGTGCAGCAGGAGGGGTTGCCTTTCTCCAGCGAGAAGTCGCTCTACATCAAGTTTATGAGTCGCTACATCCATGCCTACAAGACGCTACAGAAGCACCCCGAATTCATCCCCACGATTGCTGCGCAGGAAGATTCGCTGACGGGTTATAAGTATCGGTTCATTCCGAAGGCACAAGTCAAGAACTCGGCGGCTCTGCGGGCCGTGGTCAAGGATGGCGACATCTTGGCCATCACCTGTTCGACACAAGGCCTTGACGTCTCGCATCTGGGATTCGCCGTGTGGAAGGCCGATGGTCTGCACCTACTGAATGCCTCCAGCATTCATAAGAAGGTGGTCGACGAGCCAATGACGCTGCGGCAGTATCTCTATAAGCACCCGAAGTTCACGGGCATCCGCGTTGTGAGAATGATGTGAGGAGGGAGGAGTTTTTTAGGGGAGTTAAGGGGAGTTAGGAGGAGTTAAAGGGGAGTTAGGAGGAGTTAAAGGGGAGTTAAGGGACGATAGTTAGGAGTTAAGGGTTAGGAGTTGCAACTCAGTTGCAGAGTTTCCGCTTTTTCTGCGAAAAGGCTTGCCAGAAAGAATTGTTTGCCGTACCTTTGCAGTTGATATAATTCCTAACTCCTAACTATCGTCCCTTAATTCCCCTTTAACTCCCCCTAACTCCCCTAAAAAAACTCCTAACTCCTATGGCACACGATCACCATCATCATCACCACGGCGAGGAGCACGCATGCTGCGAGGAATCTAAAAAGTCAATGGTCAATGACCCCTGTTCAATGGTCAATGATTCCTGTCACTGCGACCATTGCCATCATCACGACGAACATTCCCAGCGCCACCAGCTCATGCTGATTGTTGTCACAGCAGTGCTGTTAGGCGTCTGCACGCTGATTGAACGACGTTTCACCTTGACGACCTGGCAACTCCTGCTCGTCTACCTCGTTCCTTACCTACTCATTGGCCATGACACGCTGAAGGAGGCGTGGGAGGGCATCGTCGACGGCGATGCGTTCAACGAGCATTTCCTGATGTCGGTGGCTACCATTGGCGCCCTTTGCATAGGCTTCTTACCGGGCGCTGAGACACAGTTCCCTGAGGCCGTCTTTGTGATGCTGTTTTTTCAGGTGGGCGAACTCTTCGAAGGTTATGCTGAGGGCAAGAGCCGCGACAGCATTGCCCACCTAATGGACATCCGTCCTGACGTGGCTTATGTAGAGACCAACAGTGACACATCTGGCAACGCTGAGACGCACAGCACGCTGTGTGAGGTACATCCTGAGGACGTGACAGTGGGCACGGTCATCGTGGTGCGGCCAGGCGAGAAGGTGCCCCTCGACGGCGTGGTCGTCGACGGCACATCGGCCCTCAACACGGCAGCCCTCACTGGCGAAAGCCTGCCACGTGAGGTGAGTGTCGGCGATGCTGTGGTCAGCGGCTGCGTCAACCTGTCGGGCGTGCTCCGTGTGCGCACCACGAAGAGTTTTGGCGAGAGTACTGCCTCGAAGATTCTTGAGCTGGTGGAGCATGCGGCCGACCACAAGTCGAAGAGTGAAGCCTTCATCACTCGTTTTGCCCGTGTCTACACACCTGTCGTCGTCTTCGCCGCCCTTGCCCTTGCCATCGTTCCACCTCTCATTTCATTTTTCATCTTTCATCTTTCATTTGCCGACGCGTTTCCCACCTGGCTATATCGTGTCCTGCTGTTCCTTGTCGTCAGCTGTCCCTGTGCCCTTGTTATCAGCGTGCCGCTGACTTTCTTCGGCGGCATCGGCGGCGCGTCGCGTCGAGGCATTCTTATCAAGGGCGCCAATTTCATGGATGTGCTGGCGAAGGTCGACACCGTGGTGTTCGACAAGACGGGAACCCTCACCCGTGGACAGTTTGCCGTAGACGCCGTTCACCCAGAACAGCTCGACGAGCACCAGCTATTGCACCTTGCAGCCCACGTGGAGCACTACTCAACACACCCCATCGGAGCAGCTCTGCGCGATGCTTTCCCTGAAGAGGCCACCGACGGCTGTGTGGTCAGCGATGTCGAGGAGCTGGCGGGCGAGGGCATCCGTGCACGTGTGGGCAACCAGATAGTGTGCGTTGGTAACACGAAGCTGATGGAGCGTGTAGGTGCCAAGTGGCGTGACTGCACACACGTGGGCACCATCATCCATGTGGCCGTTGCTGACAATTCTCAATTCTCAATTCCCAATTCTCAATTCTCAATTCTCAATTCTCCATTCACCTACGCTGGCCACATCGTTATCAACGACCAGGTGAAGGCCGACAGTGCCACTGCCATCAGCCAACTGAAGTCGCTGGGCGTCAGCCGCATCGTCATGCTAACGGGCGACCGTCAAGAGGTGGCCAGCCACGTGGGACAACAACTTGGAATCGACCATTTCGTCGCTGAGCTGCTGCCACAGCAAAAGGTGGAGATGGTGGAACAATTCTCAACCCCTTCCGCCCGTCTCGCCTTCGTTGGCGACGGCATTAACGATGCGCCCGTGCTGGCCCGTGCCGACGTGGGCATCGCCATGGGTGGCCTGGGCAGCGACGCTGCCATTGAGGCTTCCGACGTCGTGATTATGGACGACCAGCCTTCGAAGATTCCCATGGCCTTTGCCATTGCCCGCCGCACCATCGCCATTGCCCGTCAAAACGTCTGCTTTGCCATCGCCGTGAAGATTTTGGTGCTTATCCTTGCCGTCTTTGGCTTGGCCACAATGTGGATGGCCGTCTTCGCCGATGTAGGCGTCACCGTGCTGGCAGTCCTCAACGCCATGCGTGCCCTGAGCACTGGAGATGAGGAAAATAAAAAGGTATAGCACATAATCGGGTGGTTAATTATCTAATAGGCTCAAATTTCTGGACGTTTGCTCCTAAATCTTTTTAATTTGCATTATATGTGGTCGTTTTCATATATGAGGAAAACTAATTGTTCTAGTGTACTATCGGTTGCTAAATGCCATACTTTCGGTTGCTAAATGCCATACTTTCGGTTGCTAAGTGCCATACTTTCGGTTGCTAAGTGCCATACTTTCGGTTGCTAAGTGCCATACTTTCGGTTGCTAAATGCCGTACTTTTGGTTGCTAAATGCCGTACTTTTGGGTGCTAAATGCCGTACTTTCGGTTGCTGAATCAGAGTGTCACTTGTGGCACGACCTGGCCATCGAGCAAGTTCACAATACGTTGGGCATAGCCAGCATCGCGCTCAGAGTGTGTGACCATCAGGACGGTCGTTCCCTCCTTGTTCAGTTGGGTGAGCAGCTGCATCACTTCCAGACCGTTCTTCGAGTCGAGGTTACCAGTAGGCTCATCGGCAAGAATCAGCTTGGGATTCATCACAACGGCACGGGCAATGGCCACACGTTGTTGCTGACCGCCCGAGAGCTGCTGGGGGAAGTGGTGAGCGCGATGCGAGATGGCCATACGGCGCAGCACCTCTTCCACGCGCTGCTTACGTTCCTTCTTAGGCACGTCCAGATAGGTCAAGGGCAACTCAACATTCTCCTCGACGTTCAGCTCGTCAATCAGGTTGAAACTTTGGAACACAAAACCAATCTGCCCCTTGCGAACCCTTGTGCGCTGGCTCTCCTTGAGCTGGCCCACATCCTCGCCATCGAGCCAATACTTGCCACTGGTGGGATTGTCGAGCAAGCCTAATATATTCAACAAGGTAGACTTGCCACAGCCCGAAGGCCCCATGATGGCCACAAACTCACCTTTCTTCACTTCGAGCGATACGCCGCCCAATGCCACGGTTTCCACCTCTTCCGTGCGGAACACCTTCTGAATGTTTTCTAACTTAATCATCGTTTCAATTTACTATTTGACAATGTACAATTTACTATTTAATTGCGATTTTGTTGATTTGACATTTTATTCTGTCTTGAGATAATTGACAGGATTGCTGCTTGCCACGCGATAGCAGCCCAAGCATACCACACAGAGGATGACGACTGTCACCACCGCTGCACCGCCAATAAAGATAATCGGCGACAGCGTGGTCTTCTCGCTGAACTGCTCCAGCCATAGGCGGGCGACATACCAAGCCCCCACAGCGCCAATCACGACGGCAGGCAAAGCCACGCGCAGGATGTCGGTCTGGAACAGCCTGAGCACATCGGTTATCGTTGCGCCGTTCACCTTGCGGATGGCAATCTCCTTCTGCCGGCGCCCTATCTCGCCAGCCAGATAGCCGACCAGTCCGATGAGGGCTATCAGCAGGGCCACCAGTCCTCCAACCATCACCGTCGTGCGGAAGTGGTGGGCGTCAGTATAGAGTTCTGTCACCATCTGGTTATAGGGCGTTATGGCGATGTCGGGATTGTCGGTCATCAGTTCCTTCACCAGCTTATTGGCAGCTTCCAGACCGTCCATTGACAGGAAGCGAATCAAGATGTAGTGCATCCGGTCAGGTTTACGGCTGTAGTAGCATAAGCTGGGGCGGGCATCAGGATTGGTGATGCTGCCAATACGGGTGTCCTCATACACACCGACGATGGTGTAAGGGCCTTCGAACGAGGTGCAAATAATCTGCTTGCCCACGGCACGGTCCCAACCGGCTATCTGTTTCATGCGCTCTTCAAACTGCCGGCTCACCATCACCTCGCGCAACGTGTCGGTCTGTTCCGTAAACGTACGACCCGAGACGATGGGGATGCCCATCACGTCGAAATAGCCGTCGCCAACATAGAAGAGGTTGGCAATGTTCATATTCTCTCGCTCACTGCCAGGCAGATAGATGTTGTCGCCGCTTTGGTGCTCCGTCAGGTTGGCATACGCCATCGTAACACCCTTCACGCCCGACAATTTCCGCAACTCCTCCATCGCCAGCTGGCATTGCTCGCTGCTTACGCCGTCTTTCAGCACCGAGCCAAGCGTAGAGTAGTCATAACCAGGGTCGTCATTTACCATCATCCTGTACTGTCGTCCTACCACCATCAGTAGCACGATGAGGAACGTTGCCGATGCAAACTGCAGACCGAGCAATAGCAGTTTCCACAGCCGATGGCTCTGTCTGTAGTGCTTGAATGCAGCCGCCACAGGCACATGAGTATAGATGTAGCCCGGCACTAGGCCTGTGACAAGCAGCACGACGATGCACGTCGTGACAATCACCCACACGTTGCTGCCCGTGGTCAGCAGCACCGCCAAGGGAGCGCCCACAAGTTCCTCTACCGTGTCCTTAGCCAAGAGCAGCAAAAGAGCTGCCAAAGCCAGCGACAGCAGCAGATGGACTGTGCTCTCGGCTATCACCTTATAATATATATGGCGGGCCTCCGCACCGTAGCACATGTGAACAGCCATCTCGCGCGCCCTGCGGCTGATACCGCCAATGACAAGCAGGAGATAATTCAGAACGGCACAGCCAATGAGCACGGCGGCCAGCAGCGAGAGAATCCACGTCATGCGGCGTGTGCCTTCATCGTCCTTATGATAATTGCGCAGCGGACGCACGGAGAAGCCGAGATCCACACCAGCCTTTTTCAGCTGGTCCTCAGGCAGGTTTTCGCGCTGCATCTTCTCTATCTGAGGCTTCAGGTCATCGGGCATGATGCCCTCGGCCAGACGGACATAGGCTAAGTAGCGGTCGTTGCCCACCCAGTTGTCACGACCGTCATACATCAGTTCTGTAATGGTAGGCATCGACACCATCACCTCCATACCATGCAGGCGTGAATTCAGGGGCACATCTTCATAAATGCCGCCTATGGTAAGCGCCCAACCGCCTCGCTTGTTATAAAACGCCTTCTTGCCAACAAGTTCGAGGGGATTGGCAGTCCCTGCCAGTTTCTCGGCCAGCGAAAGGGGAATCATGCAGCACTCCACCTGACTGAGCACCTTCTTAGGATGGCCCGCCAGCACCTTAAAGGGAAACACATCGAAGAAGCAACTGTCCACAAGGCTAAAGTTAGTACGCACACGCTTGTCGTCGTCGGTTACCAAGGGCATATCCCAAGCAAAGCCCGTATAGCGTGTGGCTGCCTCAACCTGCGGACAGTAGCGCTTCAGCCCAGGCGCCACAGCACCAGCCGTCTGCGAGTAGTGCAGGTATTCGCCATTACGGATAACATCCTCATAGACCACGTAGATGCGGTCGCTCGTGGGGAAGAAGTTGTCCCATGACTGTTCGAACCCAGCCTTGCCTATCAGCACGATGCCTGTGGCCAGTCCTACAGCCAGACAGAGAATCTTAATCCAGTTGTGCTGCCCGCGCTGATTCAGTGACTTAAATACGTTCATATACCTATTCTGTCTTAATATTGTTAATCGGATTCTCAGAAGCAGCGCGCCAACTCTGGATGATAACGGTGAGCAGGGAAATGATGAAGCAGATAAACCCAGCGGCAGCGAATATCCAGGGGCTCAGTGCGATACGGTAACTGAAGTTGCTGAGCCAGTCGCGCATGATGTACCATGAGATAGGCACTGCGATGACAAACGAAATCAGCATAGGGATCGAGAACGTGCGAAGCATCAGCAGCAACACCTCTCTCGATGTCGAGCCCATCACCTTGCGGATGGCTATCTCCTTCTGGCGCTGGCGGATAAAGAAGATCGACATGCCGACGTAGCCCAACACGGAGATGACGATGGCCACAATTGTAAAGAGCGAGATGATATCCAGCGTGTTCTGCTGGTCCTCAAAGGTTTTGGCGATTTCTTCCTCCAAACCACAGACAAACCATTTCGCCTCAGTCTCAGGACAGCCTAACGCCTTAACCATTTCAATAAATGCAGTTTTCGCTTTCTTATCACCATTGGTCTTCACAAGGAAGCCAGGATACTCCATATTGTCCTGCAGTCGAATGGCGAAAGGCTGCACATCTTGCAACACATTAACACGATGGAAGTCGCGAAGAATGCCTGTGATAGGATTCTTATTTCCACCACCCCAATCTATCTCTCGATCTTTATCCGTATAATCCAACTGACGCATGGCCTCCTCATTCAGATAGTAGCCACCATCCGTTAGACCATAATCTTTCAAAACCTCCAGCCCATAAAGTCTAAAGGCCGTACTGTCCATATCGGTCAAGAGCATTTGCACCTTCTTGTCGTCACGACTAATGGTATTAGAGCTCCAACTTAAGTTCGAGAATGTAGTCTTTTGGAAAACGCCAACTGCCTCGACAAACGGCATCTGCTCCAGCAGATTCCTGGCTGTCTGGAATTTTCCATGGGGGCTATAGACATAGTAGAGGTTCTTGGTATTGTAGCCTAGTGGTGCATGAATGAGATGGTTCAACTGCAACCAGATGACGAGTGCAGAAGTCAGCATCGTGACGGTAATAACATTCTGCAGGATGACAAACACCTTGCCCAGCACCATCTTCGAACGGAAGCGGAAGTTGCCTTTCACAATGTCGATGGGCTGATAGCGCGAGAGCTGCCATGAAGGCATAATGCCCGAGATGATACCAGTCAATAGGACAAAGCCCAGGCTGACGCCTATCGTACTTAGACGTATGTCGTCCAGCAGCGCAATCTTTCCTTTGAACAGTACGGATGCATCGTCTTGAAGACCGCAGGCTAAGGCAAAGCCCACGACAAAGCAAACGGCCACCATCAGCGTCGATTCGGCAATCAACTTCAGTGAAATCTCGTGTTGACTGCTGCCAAAGAGCTTTCGCGTGGCCATCTCCTTGGCACGAAAGCCGGTATTGGCAACCGTCAGGTTGATATAGTTGCTCACGGCAAAGAACAGTATGGCCAGCACGGCTGCAAGCAGGATCTGGAGCCTTGTTTTATCGCCCTTTATCAAACCCACGCCTTCATTCTGTGGTGCAAAAATGACATCGGTAAGCGGCGTGAGACTCAGCTCGTAATTGCCCCACGCATTGGCATAGTTCTTTTGTAGGTAATCTTCTATTTGCTTTTCCTTGCTCTCAAGGCTCGTGCCAGATTTCTGCATGAGAAAGGCTTTGATGGCGCCTGTTGATGCATAGGCAAACATATTATTTTCAAGTTTATAGCCGGCCACCTGCGGATAACGCTCCATGCTTGCAATCACCTGCGTTTCATTTGGCAGGACAGTATGGTCAAGGTCCTTGGCAACTGCGCTGACGGTATAGACCAACGTACTGTCGTAAGGGTCTGCGTCGTCGATACGCACATGGCGGTTGCCCACAATTTGTAATGATTCTCCGATGGGATTTCTACTACCAAAAAGTCTTTTGGCCAGCTGTTCGGTGATGACGCATTTGTCCGGCGCATCCAAGGCAGTAAGGCGGTCGCCCTTCACCAATTCAAAGTCGAAGAACTTGAAGAACGTCGAGTCTGCCAGCATGATGACAGCTTCCTCCGCATCTTTTGATTTCACTTCCTGCTGCCCATACCTGATTTTGCCGTCAGCACTCAACACACAGCAGGTCATCTCCACCTCAGGGTATTGCTTCTTAATCTCTTCTGCTGCCTGCGGCCACATGAAGAACATTTTCTCATTGCCCATCAGGTAGATTCGGTCCGCATTCGTGTGCCACGAGTCGATAGTGCTTTGGCGCCAGGTGTAGTCGCCCATCAGGATGATGAACATCAGCGACACCACCAGACCTGCTATATTAATAAAGGTGTATAGTTTGTTGCGCGACAGGAATCTGAAATAACTCTTCATCATTTACTATTTGACGATTTACGATTTACTATTTAGGAATTACTATTTTGGTAATGCCACTGCAAAGATACGCCATAAAAACGAATCTGCCAAGGTTTTTCACCCTGGCGGAAGCAGATTGTCTAATAATTAGACGGTTTGGCGTCAAAGTTTTAGACACCTCCCTCGCATGTGGCTGTTTGGTTTGCTTCTGTTTGATTTGTTGCTGTTTGGCTTGTTGCTGTTTGGTTTGTTGCTGTTTGGTTTGTTGCTGTATTACAGCAACAGACAGAACAGAGCGCGCGCGCCATTTCATTCAGCGAGAGGCATTGGCTGCGGCTAATAGTAGTGCGCTCGTTGTGGTGCTCCCACGGAGCAAGGATGAGCAGTTGCCCTCGGGCACAGGCTTCCATCCGCAGCCCGCCAGGCTTGGCCAGATCGGTGAAGCCGTTCTCCTGCAGATAGATAAGGGGGAAGCCCCGCTCATAAGCGGCATGCATCACTTCCTTCTCGCCTTTCGAGATGGAGGGCGAGACGAGCATAGCGCCCCTTGCGGCAGCTTTCGTGAAGTAATCCACACGCTCCTGTATCTCTTCCTCCGTTAGGCTGCGGGAACATTGCACTTGCAACAAGACGGGCCGCTGCAAAAGGAACCGGTTACCTATGGCAGAGAACGACATGTTTCCAACGGTCAAGCCCCGCTGTACGCGGAAGAGGTCGGGGTGCTCCCGCTTCATCAGCAGTCGGCGCGGGTTGTCTCGCAGGTAGTTGTTCCAGCGCTTCAGTTGTCCTTCCCGAAGCAAAAGCTTGTCGTTGAAGCTCGGCTCAAAGAGCAGGCCGTGCTTGCGGTCTGTTTTCGCCTGTCCTGTTTGTTGCAGTCCTGTTTGTTGCTGTATTACAGCAACAGACGCAACAGACGGAACGAGCTCGCGGAAGGCCTTGTTACAGCCCTGCTTAAAGCCGAGCAGCACCTTGCCCAGCGGCTTCTCTATGTGCTCCTTCACAAAGAGGATGCCGTGGAAATGGTCGGGCATCAGCTGAAAGGCCAGCACGTCTATCTGTGGGTAGCGCAGGGCTATCTCATGCCAACACTGCTCCACGCGCCGCCCCAGCTCAGTGGGCTCCGTACGCGGTGCTTCTGGCGTGCCTGGAAGCCCGTCACTCTTTCCCACGACCTGCCCTAACAAAGGCCTACGGCCCTCGGTCACCATCGTTATCATATACATCTGCCGTTCCTGATAGTCGTGCCCCACCATACGGCGATGCATCGAAGGAATCTTCTCACCGGCAAAGGCTTTCTGTTTCTCGTTGGTCTCTTTGTCCATTGTGTAGCCACTCACTATTTGGCGGCAAAGGTATGAATAATTCTTGTTTGTAGCAAACTTCTTACTGATTTTTTAAAAGTCATCTACTCATTCTTGATGCTGTTCACGGGATTCTCCGTGGCAATGCGCCAGCTCTGGATGACAACCGTTAGGAGGGTGACGAGGGCGACGGCGAGCAGAGCCAGCGGGAAGAGCCACCAGTAGATAGGTGTGCGCTCGGCAAAGGATTGGAGCCACTCACGACCGATATAGTAGGCAAGAGGGGCGGCAATGATGAAACTGCCGATGAGTAGCCACACGTAGCGTCGGCAGAGCATCGTCAGAATTTCGCACGTAGAGGAGCCGAACACCTTGCGGATGCCAATTTCCTTGCAGCGATACTCCGTCTCGAACATCGTCATACAGAACACGCCAATCAAGGTGATAATCAGACAAATAATCGAGAATGCAAGCACCTGACGGATGAAACGGAACTCGTCCTCATAGAGCAGCTCCAGCTGCTGGTCGAGGAATTTAGCCTCTACCTTCTCGCCGCTGCCCATGGCCGTGAGCCGCCGACTTACCTGCTGGCGCACGGCTAGCTTGTCGGTGCCCTTCCCCATCCGAATGTTCAGCATGCCCAGCATGTCGCCCCACTGGCTGTACTTCTCGCCGAAGATGATTAAGGCGACGGGATCCCGCGTGCGGTCCTGACGGGTGGAGGCATAGCGCACGTTCTCGCAGACACCGACAACCGTCAGGTCTCCCTGCAGCAGCGGCTTGTCCATTTCTACCCACGGCCACTGCTTGCGGGCGGCCTCGTTGATGATGTAGCAGTCACCGTCGTGCTCGTTGAAGTCGCGGCCTTCGATGACCTTGATACCCATGGTGCACAGGTAGCGGTAATCCACGGGCAGGCAGGTGAAGGTAATCCTATGGTCATTGTCACCGCGCCCCCAAGTCATATATCCGTCTTGCGAACCCAGCACGAAGCGTGAAAAACTGACATCCTCGACACCGCCTATTTGCATCAGTTCCGTGCGCAGAGCATCTTTCTTAGGTCTCAGCTCGTCGGTGAGCTGTGCATAGAGCACCTCGTCTTTCGCGAAGCCGTAGTCGGAATGGTAGATGTAACGACTCTGCAAGAGAAGGATGCCGATGTAGGTGACCATCGTGAGAGCAATACAGATTTGGAGACAGACAAGGGACGTACGTAGCTTTCGTCCTTTCGGTGTAAGGCCGAAGGAGCCTTTGAGGGCGAGGGCGGGCTGGAACGAGGTGGCAAAGAAGGCAGGATAGCTGCCTGCGGCTATGCCTACTGCGATGGCTATCAGAGCAGTGAGAACGGCAATACCAAGGTTGGCGGAAAGGCTGGGGTCGCCCAGCAGCAGTTCGCTTTGCCAGCGTGATACGGCAATGGAAAGAACAAGAGCCAGGGCACAGGCCAGCAAAGCGGCGACAACGGTCTCGCTCACCATCCCGATGCGTAACCGCCACAGACTCTCTCCTAAGACGCGGCGCGTGTTGAGACCTTTAATGCGCATGGGACTCTCGGCCAGCACGAAGTTGAGGAAGTTGATGGCGGCGATGACGATGATGAGCAGCGAGGCGAGCTCAAGGATGAAGAGCATGGCTGGGTTGCCTTTGTCATCGGAGCTGACACCAGAGAAATAGGTATCGTGGATGGGAGTCAGGCGGAATTCGTAGTGAAACTGGGCATCAAACTGCGCCTTGATGTCTGCCTCCTGACTCTCGTTGAACTGGCCAGCAGCAACAGCCTGCCCCCACTGCTCGCGCCACATCAGCCCTCGTAAATGCTCGGGGAAGTCCTTCAGCAGGACCTCGGCATCGACGTTCTCGGCCAGCTTCACGTAGAGGTTGTAACTCCATTCGCTCCAGTTATCGAGGTCTCTTCGGCTGGCATAATAGACGCTGTTCTTCATTGAGCAGTTATCGGGGAAGTCGTCATAGACGCCATGTATGGTCAGTGTGTCGCTCTTTGAATAGAATGACTCGCCAGCCACATCGACACGCCCAAAGATCTTGCGGGCCAGCGAGGCTGGGATGATGGCACTGTGTTCCCCATAGTCGTCCCACGACAGGCGGCCATCGAGGCAGCGGGCGCCGACAGCCCCGAAGGGCGTCAGGTTGGTACCGGTACAGGTATGCTCAACTGTGGTCTCGCCGATGATTATTTCCCTCCAGTCTACCCATGAGCACAGTTCCGTTACGGCTTCCACCTGCGGCAGTCTGGCTATGAGCGCGTTGATAGAACGGCAGCAGTTGATGCCCCACTGTGCATCGGGGTTCATCTTCGACTCTAAGCGAAAGACACGGTCACCATCGGGGATGGAGGCATTGTAAGAACGGTTATACACCACCTGCGTCATCAGCAGGTAGAAGGCGGTGATGGCTACCGTGAGTCCGATGAAGTTGAGCGCCGTCGCAATCTTGAAGCGACGCGTCATGTAAAGCATGTTTCTGAGTATGTTCATATCTCGATTACGTTTAATTCATTGTCTTATTTCATTACTAACACTTCATTATCCTTAAATGCTTCGTAGCCGCTGGTGACGACACGCTCACCCGGCTCCAGTCCTTCAAGCACTTCGTAGTGCTGAGGATTCTGGCGGCCCACGCGGATGGGGCGGCGATAGGCTTTGCTGCCATCGGCGGAGAGCACGAAAATCCACTGGCCGCCCGTGGTCTGGAAGAACGTGCCGCGAGGGATGATGATGGCCTGCTCAGGCTGGCCTAACTCCAAGTCGATGTAATAAGTCTGGCCCGTGCGGATGTTCTCAGGGCGCTCGCCTCTGAAGATGAAGTCGCAGCGGAACTTGCCCTCGCGCACCTCAGGATAGACCTTACGAACCTGAAGCTGATACTGCTTGTCGCCCCGCGTAAAGGTGGCTGTCAGCCCTTGGCGCACACGGTCGATGTAGTGCTCGTCAATCTGCGCCTGAACCTTATAGTCCGAAAGGTCGTTCAGCTGACCAATCTTCTGTCCAGGCTGGATGCTCTGTCCCAGCTCCACATCGAGCAAGCCAAGCTCGCCGTCGATGGCCGAGCGTACCTCTAACTTGTCCTTGCGCTGGCGCACCAAGACGACGTTGCGGCGCATCGCCTGCAGGTTGTCCTCCATCTGGTCCATCTGGACGGTGCGATAAAGGGAGTCCTGCCTCAGGCGCTGCGCTATCAGCGAGCGTTTCTTAGCCGAGAGCTGGTAGTCCTCCTGCGACTGCAAATAATCTTCCTTGCTAATCAGTTTCTCACTATAGAGACGTTTGTTTTGTTCAAAAGTGCGCTGCTTACGCTGGGTATCCATATCCAGCTGTGCCTGCTCCGTCTGATTGTTCAGTCGGTCCTGCTGCATGGCTACCTGCGTGTTACGCAGCAGGTTCTGCTTCTCGGCCAGTTCGGCCTCAGCATTCAGAATCTGCAGGTCGAGGTTGCTGTTCGAGAGACGAACGATAACATCGCCCTTTTTGACGTGCGTGCCCTCTTCGACCACCTTCTCCATCACGATGCCCCCCTCCTCGGGCGAGATCTGCACCACCTGGATGGGCAGCACCTGTCCGTTGGTGCGCACATAGTCCTTAAACTCAGCGCGCTGCACGTCGCTGATGGTCAGCTCGTCGCGGCTGACTCTGAGCGTCGAGGCGTGGTTGCCGAATATCAGCCAACCCACAACAACCAATAGTCCGATGCCTCCAGCCAGATACGGCCAATACTTCATCAGCCGCTGTGTCCTTGTCTTTTCGATTACTCTGTCCACCTTTGCAATTTTACTATTTAACGTTTTACTATTTTACGATTTATTCCCAAACCCTCTCACCACGATAATAACGCACGAGGTGCGCTTTTACCATAGCCATCAGCCGGCATTGCAGCAGCGTGGCCTTCGACTGAAGCAGTTGCGAGCCGGTGGTGTGCAGGTCGATGGCCGTCGAGAGTCCTTCCTCGAACTGACGCCGCGTCAGCTGATAGGCCAGCGAGTCGGCCTCTACCTTTTTCTCCATCAGGGCAGTCTGCTTCAGGTAGCCCTGCCAGTCCTGCCAGGCTTCGCGGCTCAGTTTTTCCAGTTCGAGCTGTTTCTGTTCGTAGGCCTCGCGGGCTATCTTATAGTTGTTCCTGGCCTTGCGGATATTGGTAACGGTCTGCAGGCGGTTAAAGAGCGGAATGCTCAACGTGGCCCCAATGTATTCACCCATGTTGTTCTTGAACTGGCTGCTAAACGAGGCGGCGGTCTTCGAGTGCAGGGTCTTGAAATAAGTGGTGTTCAGGCCCGCACTCAACGAGAGAGAGGGGAACAAGGAAGCACGGGCCTGACGCCACTCATGTTTTGCGGCTTCCATCTGGTAGCGGGCGATGGCCTCACCCCCAGCCCCTCTCCCAAAAGCCTCACCCCCAGCCCCTCTCCCAAGGAGAGGGGAGTGGTTACCTTTAACACGGATAGAACTGACTACTCCCCTCTCCTTGGGAGAGGGGCTGGGGGTGAGGCTGAGGAGGCTTCTTGGGCTTAGGCTGAGACTGTCACCAATCGGAAACCCCATCGCCTTCTTCAACTCAAGCAGCGCTGAGGCATGCAGGTTCTGCTGGCGGGTCAACTCATAGTCGGCCTCAGCCTGCTGCGATGCTACCTGAGCCACGTCGGCAGCACTCTTGCGTCCCACTTCCTCCAGCAGGCGTGTCTGCCTCAGTAGCAACGTTGTCTCTTGCACCTTCTCGTCGGCCATCCTGACCAGACCTTCATAATACGCCACATTGGCGAAAGCCTGCATCACCTCGAGGGCCGTCAGGTCCTGCTGCTGTCGGAGGCTGGCCCGTCCCATCAGTTCGCTGGCCTTGGCAGCCTTCAGGGCATGCAGTCGGCTGAACCCATCGAACACGGGCAGCGACGCTGACAGCTGGTAGCCGTTATAAAAGGTGCTCACATCGGTATAGCCATTGGTCTCAGGGTCGATGGCGCGTCCAAAGTTGTACTGGGCGCCAATGCCGGCATCCACCGCAGGCAGAAAGCGCCCGATGGCACTCGTCTTCGTGGCTTTGCGGTTGTCAAGTTCCAGTTCGGCCTGCTTCACGGCGTGGTTGTGTGTCACAGCGTATTCCATGCACTGCTGCATGGTCCACTCTTGTGCCCTTAATGGGCCTATGAACAGTGACAAATGCATAATGAATAATGCCAATCGTTTCATGATCGTTTCGTTTTTTCGCTGCAAAGTTAGTCTTTTTGATGTATTCATCATTCATGAACGAAGCACAAAAATGTAAATCGTCTAATTTTTTTACACCTCTTCGTATGATTTTTAGACAGAAATGAGTACCTTTGCAGGCGAAACCTGTAAGTCTTGGCTGCGTCTCGGCATAGAACGAGTTCTCTGCTCTCGACTTGCACAAGATTTGCACCCATGAACAATAAATACGGAACAATTCTCGTCGTTGACGACAACACATCGATTCTCACTGCGATGCGCTATCTGCTGGATACCACCTTCGAGCGCATACTCACACTGGAAAGGCCTGACGACATCTTGAAACTGATGGCACAGGAGGTGGTAGACATCGTGCTACTGGACATGAACTTCGCCTATGGCGTGAACAGCGGACAGGAGGGGCTGTTCTGGCTTCGCAGCATCCGCAAGCAGCATCCGCAGACGCCAGTGGTGCTGCTTACTGCCTACGCCGACGTGTCGTTGGCAGTAAAGGGTCTGAAGAGCGGGGCGGCCGATTTCATTACTAAGCCGTGGGACAACGACGAGGTGGTGCGCAAGCTCAAGGATGTCATCGACATGCAAAACGAGATTGTCAGCCTCGATGAGGTGGAAAAGGAGCACATCCGTCGTACCATCGACCACTGTCATGGGAATCTCACACAGGCGGCAGAGCTACTTGGGATTACGCGACAAACACTCTATAACAAGATAAAGAGCCTCACCCCCAGCTCCACTCAAAAGGGAAAGGGGAGTAGATAGATACTTCGTTTATGTGGCTATATATTATAATAGGTGTAATTGTGGTGGCAGTCGGGGTGTGGTTTGTACACCATCAGCGCAAGCTACGACTGCGGGCCCATCTGATACAGGAGGCCATTCGCAACCGTGACTTCACTTTTCGGCTGCCTACCGATGGACTGCTCCCTGGCGAGCGCGCCATGCAAGAGACGCTGAACCAGCTTGGCGAGACCATCCGCCAGCAGGTCAACCAGGGCGAGGTGGAGTCGTGGGAACGGCTTACCCGCGTGCTTACCCACGAGATGATGAATGCCACGGCCCCCATCACGAGCATCAGCCAGTCGATGCTCGGGCGCGACGATGTGAAAGGCACGCCCCTCGAGGACGGCATTCAGGCCATCTATGACACCAGCCGCCACCTGAGCGCGTTTGTTGCCAACTATCGCAAGATGTCAGAACTCGAGAAGCCTGTGCTAGAGGATTTGCATCTCCGGCCGTTGCTCGACGATGTCTGCAAGGCCTATCCTGAACTCACCTGGGAACTCGACGTGCCCACTGGCATCACGGTCCGTGCCGATGCTGGCATGTTGCGCCAGGTGCTGATGAACCTGACAAAGAATGCCGTACAGGCGGAAGCCCAGAAAATGGTTGTCAAGCAGGTGGAAGGCAACGACACCCTTCGTCCAGAACAGTTGGTGCTCTACATTGGAAACGACGGCCTGCCCATCCCTGCCGAGAATCGGCAGTCACTCTTCGTACCCTTCTTTACCACGAAGCGCAATGGCAGTGGCATCGGTCTGTCGCTGAGTCGCCGGATGATGATACAGCAGGGCGGCATGCTCGACCTTGCCGAAAAGCAGCACGTCGGCTGTCGTGCCGGCTTTGTGATGACCATCTTGATGGCGTAGCGAAGCTTACGCTTCTCACTATAAAACACTCCGAAAAGCCTTGATGTACATCAAGACGCTTTTTTAAATAGAAAGGAGAAGGCTATTGCCACCCTGTTCGAACTATCCGGCATGGGAATAGAATGATGCCGAGTGAAACTTTGACGAAATTAGGAAATGGCTCACTAACTTCACCAAAGCTGCAATGGCGCCATACGTAAATGGCTGTTTAAAGTAGACGCGATTTAACAAAGAGACATCCTGCATATCCTACCTGAGCAGGATGTGCAGGATGTCTCTTCGGATAATATTTTACACCTTAGTAGCTGCGGGCAATGATGACGCGGCACTTGGCGGGCTTGCCACTCACCATGTCGACGCCGGGCGTTTGCTCCACGCCGAAGGGCACGCAGCGGATGGTAGCCTGCGTCTCTTCCTTGATCTGAGCCTCTGTCTCGGCCGTGCCGTCCCAGTGGCAGAGGAAGAAGCCGCCATCCTTGATGCGCTCCTTGAACTCCTCGTAGTTGTCGCACTCATAGATGTGCTCGTCGCGGAACTTGCGGGCCTTCTCGAAGATGTTCTTTTGGATGTCGTCGAGCAACTGCTCCACGTACTGGGCGATGCCTTCGAGAGGACGTGTCTCCTTCTCGAGCGTGTCGCGGCGCATCACCTCGATGGTGCCGTTCTCTAAGTCACGGGCACCGAGGACGAGGCGCACGGGAACGCCCTTCAGCTCGTAGTCAGCGAACTTGAAGCCCGGGCGCTTGTTGTCGGCGTCGTCGAACTTCACGCTGATGCCCTTCTTGCGCAGCTCGTCGATGATGGGAGCCACCTCGCGGTTCACCAGCTCCATCTGCTCAGGCTTTGTGGCAATGGGGATGATGACCACCTGGATGGGAGCCAGACGCGGCGGCAGCACCAGTCCGTTGTCATCGCTGTGAGTCATGATGAGCGCACCGATGAGGCGTGTCGAGACGCCCCACGATGTGGCCCACACATATTCGGGCTTGTTCTCCTTATTAAGATAGGTGACGTCGAATGCCTTGGCGAAGTTCTGGCCAAGGAAGTGCGACGTGCCGCTCTGCAGAGCCTTGCCGTCTTGCATCATGGCCTCGATGGTGTAAGTGTCGAGGGCACCGGCGAAGCGCTCGGTCTCACTCTTCACACCCTGCACTACGGGAACGGCCATCCACTCCTCGGCAAACTTGGCATAGACCTTCAGCATCAGCTGAGCCTCCTTCTCGGCCTCCTCGCGGGTGGCGTGAGCGGTGTGGCCCTCCTGCCAGAGGAACTCACTGGTGCGCAGGAACGGACGTGTGCGCATCTCCCAGCGCATGACATTGCACCACTGATTGCACAATAGGGGCAGGTCGCGCCACGAGTGAATCCAGTTCTTATAGGTGTTCCAGATGATGGTCTCCGAGGTGGGGCGGATAATCAGCTCTTCTTCCAGCTTGGCGGCGGGGTCTACCACCACGCCACTCTTGTCGTCGGTAGCCTTCAGACGGTAGTGGGTCACCACGGCGCACTCCTTGGCGAAGCCCTCCACATGCTCGGCCTCACGGCTAAGGAACGACTTCGGGATGAGTAGGGGGAAGTAGGCGTTCTGAACGCCTGTCTCCTTGAACATGCGGTCAAGCTCATGCTGCATCTTCTCCCAGATGGCATAGCCATAGGGCTTGATTACCATACATCCGCGCACGGCCGACTGCTCGGCGAGGTCGGCTTTCACTACCAGGTCGTTGTACCACTGCGAGTAGTTATCGCCCTGTTTTGTCAAATCTTTCAGTTCTTTTGCCATTGTTTTTTCTTTGTTTTTTTGCAATTTGGCTGCAAAGGTACGAATAAGTGAGCAAAAAACCAAATTTATTTGGGTTTTTTCGAGCGTGAGTATTTTCGAGCAACGCTCAAAGGTACGAATAAGTGAGCAAAAAACCAAATTTATTTGAGTTTTTTCGAGCGAGAGTACTTTCGAGCAACGCTCAAAGGTGATTTCAGGCTTACATTCCATATGGTGATATTTTGGGGTTCATCGGCCGATGAGCCCTATCTTAATTTTTGGCCAATATACATGCACGAGACGGGCGAAGTCGTTAAAGCAAGTTAAAGAGATGATTTTTTGTTACATAAAATGTGGTGACTCCGAATTAATTTGTATCTTTGCAGCGTGAAATTTCATGTTTAACAACTTAATTTTAATAAGAACGATTATGAAACAGATGAAAGTAGCAGTCCTGACGCTTTGCGCAGGCATGGTAATGGCAGGTTGTAATAATTTGGCCAAGGGTACGGCAATTGGTGCTGCCGGTGGCGCAGTGCTGGGTGCTGTTGTGGGTAAAATCGCCGGTAACACCGCTGTTGGCGCTGCTGTCGGTACCGCTGTTGGCGCTGGTACAGGTGCCCTTATCGGCAAGCACATGGACAAGGTGAAGGCTCAGGCCGAAGCCGTTCAGAACGCACAGGTTGAGAGCGTCACCGACGCCAACGGCCTTCAGGCCGTGAAGGTGACCTTCGACTCAGGTATCCTCTTCACCACGGGTAGCTCCACGCTGAGCCAGACCGCCAAGAACTCACTGAGCAACTTCGCCAATGTGCTGAAGACCAACACCGACTGTGACGTGGCCGTCCAGGGTTACACCGACAATGCCGGCTGGAAGAACAGCACCGCTGAGCAGAGCGCCCAGAAGAACCTGAACCTCTCGCAGCAGCGCGCTCAGGCCGTGACCAACTACCTGCAGTCGCTGGGCGTGAGCCCCAGCCAGATCCGCTCGACCACTGGCTACGGTGAGGCTAACCCCGTTGCCGACAACTCGACGGCAGCTGGTAAGGCTCAAAACCGCCGCGTGGAGGTCTACATGTACGCTTCGCAGGCCATGATCCAGGCTGCTGAGGCTGGCACACTGCAGTAATAGTAAAAGGTAAAGAAGCATACCTTGAAACTCATTTGGAAATTTGTAAAGAGAATCGTGGTGGCGTTCTTCGCCTCCACGATTCTTGCTGTAGTGGCTTATCGGTTTGTGCCAGTCTACTACACACCCTTGATGTTCATCCGCCTGGCACAGCAGGCCGACGGCTGGCGGCTTAACCACCACTGGGTGGCTCTCAGCGACATCTCACCGCAGTTGCCATTGGCGGTGATGGCCAGCGAGGACGCCAAGTTCCCCGAACACCATGGCTTCGACTTCGAAGCCATTGAGCAGGCTGCCAAGCGCAACCGTGAGCACCCCGAGAAGAACCGCTTGGGTGCGTCGACCATCTCGCAACAGACGGCGAAGAACGTGTTCCTATGGCCTGGCCGCTCATGGGTGCGCAAGGGCCTGGAGGCCTACTTTACCGTGCTCATCGAGCTGTGCTGGTCGAAGGAGCGCATCATGGAGGTCTATCTCAACAGCATCGAGATGGGCGACGGCATCTACGGTGCCGAGGCGGTGGCCCGTGCGCATTTCGGCTGTTCGGCACGCGAGCTAACCGCTGATCAGTGTGCCCTTATTGCGGCCACGCTGCCCAATCCCCGCCGTTTCAACTCTGCCAGTCCCAGCAAATACATGAAGAAGCGCCAGCGACAAATTCGGCGCGGCATGCGACTCGTCAAGCCTTTGCCTTGATTGAGGGAGTTAGGACTGCCTAAATACGGCACTTCCGGGTGCTAAGCGATAATAAATTCAAGTTCCGCATGTTCTGCGCAGCCGATGCCGTAGGCATCAGACAATGGTAGCCAGCCATTGAAATGGCTGGTAACAGGGGGTTGCGTAACGAGCGTGCCGTAGGTACGCGACAAGGGTCGGATGCTGTCGCGTACCTA
>JAFPZD010000131.1 GCA_017417465.1 Prevotella sp.
CACCGCGACAACTTCGTGAAGCTGGTGAAGGAGGGGTATTATGATGGTACGCTGTTCCATCGAGTGATTAAGGACTTCATGATTCAGGGCGGCGACCCTGACTCGAAGGGCGCTCCGGCAGGGAAGATGCTGGGCGTGGGCGGACCGGACTATACGCTGGAAGCCGAGATCAAGGACGGCCTGTTTCATAAGCGTGGCGCCCTGGCCGCTGCCCGTCAGGGCGACGAGGTGAACCCTGAGCGCCGCAGCAGCGGTTCGCAGTTCTACATCGTCTGGGGACAGGTGTATAGCGAAGGTCAGCTTCGCCAGTTCTCCAAGCAGCTGAAGATGCAGAAGGTGCAGGCGGTGTTCAACACGCTGGCTGCTGAGCATCGCGATGAGATTATGCAGATGCGACGTAACCGCGACCGCGCGGGGCTACAGGAGTTGCAAGACCGGCTGGCAGCGGAGGCGCAGCAGCAGGCTGCCGACTATGCCGGGCTGAACGAAGAGCAGCAGAAGATTTACTCTACCCTCGGCGGCACGCCCCATCTCGACGGACAATACACGGTGTTCGGTGAAGTTGAGGACGGACTCGACGTCGTGGAGATGATTCAGAGCTCAGCCACCGGACGCGGCGACCGACCTGTCGACGACATAGAAATGCGAATCTCCGTGGTGGAGTGATACCGATTGCTGAAAGCCGTTATGAAGCGTAGTGACATCATTCAAGGTTTTCGCGACGGAATCCCTATTGCGCTGGGGTATTTCGCAGTAGCCTTCTCGCTGGGCATCATCGCCAAGCAGGCAGGACTTACTGCCGCCATCGGTTTCGTGAGCAGCTTCTTCACTCGTGCCTCGGCTGGCGAATACGGTGTCTATACACTCGTCGCTGCCCAGGCGGCTTATGTGGAGATTGTCGCCATGTGTCTGGTGGTGAACCTGCGCTATCTGCTGATGAGTGCTGCCCTCTCGCAGAAGATTGCACCCGGCACCTCGTGGCTGCACCGCGTGCTGATGGCTTGCTGTGTCACCGATGAGATTTTCGGCATCTCCATTGCCCGTCAGGGCTACTGTCCGCCTGCCTACACCTATACTGCTGCTCTTATCTCCGCCCTGCTGTGGGCGTCGGGTTGTGCAGCAGGCATTGTGGCAGGCAGCTTGTTGCCTGCGAAGATTGTCACGGCGCTCAGCGTAGCCCTCTACGGCATGTTCCTTGCTGTGATCATGCCTCCGGCACGCAACGACCGCTATGTGCTCTGGGCCATCATTGCCAGCTTTGTGCTGAGTGGTGCCTGCAGCCTGGCTCCGGTGGTGAGCGACTGGAGCAGCGGCACGCGAACCATCGTACTTACCATCGTGATTTCGGCGGTTGCCGCCTTGTTGAAACCTGTTCAGCTGGAGGAGGAGAAGCATGGATAAGCAAAGCATCATCGTCTGCATTCTGTTGGCCATCATCACGACGAACCTGATTCGTGTGGTGCCGATGCTGCTCATCAAGGGACAAATCAGCAATCGCTTCTTGCGTAGCTTCCTGTATTATGTGCCCTACGTCACGCTTGCCGTGATGACCTTCCCCAGCATGGTTCAAGCCACCGTGTCGCCCGTCTCGGGTGCTGTAGCGCTGATCACCGGCATCGTAGCCGCCTGGCGCGGACTGGGCCTCTTTCCCGTTGCTGCCATCTGTTGTGCCATCGTGTATCTGATGGATAATCTGATTTTGTAGAATTTTTTTTGGAAGTTAATGAAGTTAAAGAAGTTAATAACTGAAGTTTATGAAACACTTTTTTCTTTCATCCCTATTCATCGTGTTGCTTCTGAGTTCGTGTCGTCAAGGCAAGACGGAGGCACCGCAGCCGACGGAGACAACAGAGCAGGCGCAGCCGACGGAGACAACGGAGCAGGCGCAGCCGACCGGCATCACAGCAGAAATGGCTTACGAAGGCGTGAACAACTATTGCCACCAGGAGTATGACTGGAGCGTAGCGAAAGACAATCCTTCCATCATGTCTGTGACGATGGGCGAGGAGACAGATTCTGCTTATCAGGTGGTGTTCCGCAGCTACACCGGTGCATTGGTTTATTTCTACGTCGACAAGGCGAGTGGCACGACCAAAATGGTGGAGCACGTGCCCGCCCTCAATATCGAGAACGAAGCCGGCACGATTGAACTTTCAGACTACCTGAAATAGCCCCCTGTCGATTCCCGAGCAAGCTCGCCTACCCGTAGCCTTTCCCCAGAGGGGGACACGATACCCTTCGAGGCTGTCACCCACGGTGTAACGCAATCCGGATGGCTAACTCTAAACTCTAAACTCTAAACTCTCAACTGAAGCGCTTCGCGCTGCGCGGCCACTCCCCTTTAAACCCTTTTATTTAATAACAATAAACCCATTATGAAAAAGATTCTCATCGCTTTTGCTGCCCTGATAGCGTTGGCAGCATGCAACAGCAAACAGGCTGCCGCTCCCGAAGCTGAGGACGGCAATGCAGCACAGGAGGTTGCCTTTACGGTAGCCCAGAACTATTTCTTTAAGAATAACCAGCAACTCCCTGATAATCTGAAGATTACAACGGCAGAGGAGTTCAACAAACTCTTCGGTATGGCGACGACGATGGGCGAGGATGGCAAGCCGACGGCGATTGACTTCAGCAAGCAGTTTGTGTTGGCTATTGTGCAACCCGTGACCGACTTCGCGACGGAAATCAATCCGCTGAAAGTGGAGGAGAAAGGCGACACGCTGTTTTACACCTATGGGGTGAAAACGGGCGAGAAACAGTCGTTCAGCATCCAGCCGGTTTCTATCATCATCCTCGACAAGGAATATGAGAATAAGCAGGTGGTGCTCGTCGATGAACAGCTGGCCACCTATGGTCCTGCCATCGACCGCTATCTGGTTAACGAAATCGGCAAATACTTAATGCAGGGCGAACATCGTGTGCCCGTCAGCGCTATCGTGGCAGTCGACGATAGTAATGCCGACGATGTCCGCGTGTGGGGCGACTACTGGGTGTACAACTACAATCAGGTCGGTGACACGCTGAAATGCATCTCCGGTGGCAGTTATCCGGGCTTGATGCATCTGAAGCAGGCTGAGAACGGATTCGAGGTCGTGGCTTTCGACCCCGTGGAGGACGGTTCACAATACCTGCCGACGGCACAGAAAATCTTCGGCGACAAGTTCGATGCTTTCCAAGCTCTGCACAGCAACGACGGCAAACGTGAGAGCCTGAGAGCCGGGGCATTGGCCGACTATGTAAGGAAGCACGGCCTCAAGGCTACTTTGTATCAGGACTTCGGTTGGCCGGCAAAGGAACTGAAATAAGGCTGCAGGCGAGATGAAGAAAGAAACCTTCCTGATTGCCGACCGCACTTGCATCGTTTATGAGTCGGAGCAGCCGGAGTTCCTGCTGCTGCAACCCATCGACGAGCACGACCTCGAGGTGTTGGACAACGAGGCGGCAACCATTCAGTCGCTCACCAGCAGGCCGTTCACGCTGGTGGCCTTCGAAATCAAGGATTGGCAGGGTGAGCTCACGCCTTGGACGGCGCCTGCCGTCTTCGGAAAGGTGCCCTTCGGCGATGGGGCACCGGCGACGCTTTCGTTCATTACGGAAACGCTGATTCCGCATTTGGAGCAGACGGGACGATACAAGAAAGACATGATGCGGTGTGTGCTGGGCGGCTACTCCTTGGCAGGCTTCTTCGCCTTATGGGCTGGCTATCAGAGCAGCTGTTTTCACGGCATCGCGGCAGTATCGCCGTCCGTCTGGTATCCGCGCTGGATGGAATATGCTGAGACTCACCAGCCATCGGTGGCATCCGTCTATCTCAGCCTTGGCGATAAGGAGGAAAGGGCGAGAAATCCCCTGATGGCACAGGTGGGCAACTGCATCCGCCGACAACAGGCGTTGCTGTCGGCGCAAGGCATTCGCACGGTTTTAGAATGGAATCCCGGCAATCATTTCCAACATTCCGACACCAGAACCGCCCACGGATTTGCCTGGGTTGTGAATGAGGGGGAGTCAAAATAGAGCAAGGACGGGAATATGTAGTGAGGGGGAGTCAGAATAGAGCAAGGAGTCAATTTGTAGTGAGGGGGAGTCAGAATAGAGCAAGGAGTCAATTTGTAGTCCCGTCCTCCGTCGCGCGCTCGGCTTTGCCGCTTTCGTAGCATAGCGGAGAAAGAATGGGGATTCGCTCCCCTGGTGGGGCCGCAGCCACACCGGTGGCTGCTCTAAAGACCCCAGTCGCCCCAGTCGCCTACAACGGGCAATGGGTCGCTACGCTCAAAATCTTTCAAAAATTTGATTCAAAATCTAACAAAATGGTAATTGTAAGTTATTAAGGTCAAGAATTAGAGAATTGGAGAATTTTTCGTTGCATGAGAGGGAATTATTGAGATTTAGAGAAGAAATTGCAAGCAATTTCCTGTCTCGTCGCTTGCGACGAATTCTTGTCAATTCATTTGCATGAAGAAAAAATCCTCAAATTCTCAAATTCTTGATAAATAATATGTTTTGGGAAAAAGCTTTTGCCCCTACAGGGCGGAGGTCTGCTTGCAACACAAAAACCCAGGGCGGTGCCCTGGGCTGTTTGCTGCTGCCCCCTTGGGGCGTCGCTGGGTGTTCGTTATTGTTCAGGCAGACGACCTCCCCCTGCTCCTCCGTCGCGAATGAGGGATTCGCTCCCCTTTGTGGGGCCGCAGCCATATCGATGGCTGCTCTAAAGGCCCCAGTCGCCCCGGAGGAGGGGACTACGCTGGGTGACACCTCTTGCAGGGGACTACGCTGGGTGACATCCCTTGCAGGGGACTTCGCTGGGTGACACCTCTTGCAGGGGACTACGCTGGGTGACACCCTTGCAGGGGACTACGCTGGGTGACTCACCAAACAGGGGTTCCTTCTATTTCTTCCCACTCTTGTACTTCGCCTTCACAATCTCGTAGGAATTGCGGGTGAGGTGCTTCAACAGCTCATCGGGGGCGGTCGCGGCATTCACGCCAATCCAATGCTTTGGCGATAGGTTGTAGGGCTTCGTCACGCAGTCGTTGTTCGCACGGAGTTCATCGATGCGGTCGGGCTGACATTTCAGTGTGATAATGGTGAAATTGTCGCAATCGAAAAACGAAAACATGTGACCGTTCACATAGAACACGAGTACAGCGCTGGCGTAGTGGAAAGCCGTGAACGGCAGTTTCTCTTCTACGTCAGTCCCCAGCGACAGACAGTACTCGCGATAGTCTTCAATGTTCATCGCCGCTTCGTCACTTCAGCTGCTTGCCGTCGGCGAATGCCTTTCCTACTGCCTTTCCGAGCTGGATATAGTTGTGGTGAACGGGGTCGAAGGTGATCAGTTGCATCTTCTCAACATCAGGCTTGCCGTCTTCTGCCAGATATTTCTCGTCGCAAAGCACATTCACGATTTCTGCAATGAGGTAGTAGCCGGTCTCGCTCTCGTCAATCTTCTGCTTCACACGGCACTCCAGCGTCATAGGGAACTCCTTGAACACCGGGGCATTCACGTTGGGAGCCTTCTCGGCCTGCCAACCGGTCTTCTCCATCTTCTCGGGTGTGTTCCGGCCGCTGACAATGCCTACATAGTCGGATGCCACCATCGTTTCTGCCGTAGCGAAAGTCACTGTGAACTCGGGATTCTGGGCAAGGTTCTCCGTTGTCTGATGCGAACCGAGCGAGATCATGATCTCATGCATATCCCACTGACCGCCCCAAGCCGCATTCATGGCATTGGGTTTTCCGTTCTCGTCGTAAGTGCCGATAATCAGCACGGGTTGTGGCAGTAGCCACGCTGTTGATTTAAAACTCTTCATGGTTGTATTCTATTTAAAACCTTTCGTCATATCACAAATTCTCTTAAATCATTCCACAAAAATAATCATTTTCCCGCAATAATCACTAACTTTGCCTATATAATTAACAAAAGTTGAATTTCATGCCCATAGGGTAGGGAGTTCGCTTGAAGGAGACCATTAAACACTACAACGAAAATGGAAAACGAAACAGGCAACATCTTCGACGGCGGTTCCGAGAACCGACAGTTTGTCTTCGGCCGAGGCGTGCAGGGATGCATTCATTCCTGTCCGGAGCTGATGGAGTGTGTGAACGTGGTGGGATTTCTGCCGTTGCTGGATAGTGGCATCTATCGCTATGATGCCGAAAC
>JAFPZD010000132.1 GCA_017417465.1 Prevotella sp.
CTAACTCCTAACTCCTAACTCCTCACTCCTAACTCCTCCTCACTCTTTTTCGTTACCACTGTATGGCCTGGTCCTCGTTGGGGATCTGGGTGTTGAGCTGGCGTTCGAGGGTGAGGATACCCTTGACGGTGTAGGCCATGGGATAGGTGGCTACAGAGGTGTAGTCGGTGTAGTCGTACTCGATGCCACTGATGATGACATAGTGGTGGAGGAGGTAGGGCTGCACATCGTCGGCCTGCTCGTAGACGCGGTACTGGGCGTTGCCACGCTGCTGGAAGAGGTTCTTCTCGGCATTGTCGGACCACAGCTGGACGGTGCCCTGGAGACCGTCGGCCGAGGTGGGCACGAAGCGGAAGAACACCTTGTAGTTGCGGCGGTCGACACGCGTCTCGTCGATGTTACCCATGTAGAAGAACACCGTCTTGTCGTCGACGACGTAGGCACGGCTCGTCTCCATACCCGTGGCACCCTCGGGGGCGTTGGCATTGGTGAGTGTGAGCGTCGTTGCCGAGTAGTTGCCCGAGTAGTCGTTGTAGGGATAGACGCGGAGCATAGCCTTGGCGTAGTTCTTACGGGGGTGCGGGTCGTAGCTGGCGTCCTGCTTCACCTCGATGGGGAGCACCCACTTCTCGACCATGTCGATGTTCTTGAAGTTGAAGTTGATGCGGAGCAGTCCTACGTTTTCGCCGCTCTGGATCTGCATGGTCTCAGGGTAGGTGGCATAGTCGGACATGTCGCGGTAGTAGAGGTCGACGATGTCGGCACGGTAGGTGGGCGAGCCGAAGCGCTCGTAGTTGAGGATGGTCAGCGTGTCGCTGTGGCCCACGTGGACGGTGATGTTACGGTCGTTGCGGGTGGTGCCAGCGACGATGACGGGCAGGTCGTAGCTCGACTTACCCTCCTCGCCGTACATGAGAGAGCCGTCGTCGTTGTGGCGCGAGTAAGGCACGTAGACGGCAGTGACGCCATTGTCGTTGAGGGGTGCCTTGAAGCTGATGTACTTCTCGTATTGCTCGTCCTTCCATTCGTCGTTGCAGGAGGTGAGGGCTGCGGTAATACCGCAGCATACGGAACAGACCAGCAGAGTCTTGGTGATGCTATTCTTAATCATAATTCTTTTTCCTTTCTTTTTGGCGGTATTTCGGTATTTCGTTATAACGTTATATCGTTATGACGGGATATCGTTATGACGGGATTTCGTTATGACGGGATAACGTTATTTCGAGAGATCGATTTAGTCGTTGTATTTCCAGCCGGGGTTCTGAACGAGGTTCTTGTTACGCTTCAGGTCCGTGAAGGAGATGGGCCAGAAGTACATCTTGTCGGTGAAGGTTGCCGAGAGGTTGTAGACGGGGATGACCTGCATAAACTCCTCCTTGTTGGAAGACGTCATGAAGACATTCAGGCCGTAGATGCGCTTGTTCTCCTCGACGGGTGCATCCATCCAGCGACGGAGGTCGAAGTAGCGCTTGCCCTCACCCATGAACTCGATCATGCGCTCGCGCTTGATCTTGGCACGCAGCAAGTTCTGGTCGGCATAGTCGGTAGCGGCGTAGTCGGGCAGTCCGGCGCGGATGCGGATGGGGCGAATGCCGCGCTTCATCTCGTCGATGTTACGACCCGTGATGGTGATGGCCTGCCCGCGCCAGTCCTGCTGCTGGTAAGCCTGTCCCTGGGTGAGCTCGTTGAGGCACTCCGCATAGAGGAGCAGGATGTCGGCATAGCGGATGGCCGGCTCGAACTTCACCTGCACCATACCGTAGCTGCCGCCGCCGCTGGGCTGTGCAGCGAAGTAGTCGTAGGGGTGGTAGTACTTCTTGACGCCGATGCCCGTGCGGAGGTAGGCGAACGAGTTACGGTAGCCATCGGCACCGCCGCGGTAGTAGGTCACCTGCTTCATCTGGTCAGCATTCGTGGGGTTGCCCAGCTGCTCCCAGATGGTGCCGTTGTAAGCCACGGAGGCGTAGAAGCGCGGCTCGCGGCCAGCATACTGGTGGCTCACCTGCATGCGCTGTGACATTGACAGGCTGCGGTTGGTGGGGTTAGCCAGCACCTCCATGAATTCGTCGGTCTGCACCTCGGCACGCGAGAGGAAGCCTGTGGCGCGCTCGCGGTCGTTGCCGGGGTTGTCGATGGTCGTTGCGCCCGGTGTGCGCCATTCGCGGTACATGCCGTCGACGTCAGAGCCATCCTTCATATAATAGGTGTCCACCATCTTCTGTGTCAGTCCGTGGGTGTTCCATCCGTTGAGCGATGTCGGCATGGAGTGGCCTACGAGTGAGGCGATACCGTTGTCGTGGTCGCCCGTCTCGATGTTACCACGTGTGAAGATCAGCTCGGGGTTACCCTCGGGGCTTGCCACACCGTTGAAGAGGTTACGGTAGGAGAGGTAGGGGTCGATGTTCTGCCATCCGTTGGGCCAGTTCTGGTTAGAGAACTCAGCATCGGCAGGCGGCACGACGGTGATGGGCCGGTCGTCGGTAGCCACGTCGTTGTAAGGCTCGGTGTAGAGGTCGTAGACCCCCAGGTCAATGACATCCTTACAGGCGGCAGCGGCGCGTGCCCACTTCGACTCGTCGTAGGTGAGCGAGAGCAGCGGTGTGCCGTCGAAGTTCTTCAGCAGCTTTGCCACGTCGTCGGTGACGTTGGCGGGGTGATGACCGTTCTGCAGCTGTCCGTTGGCCAGCGGCGATGCGGCGTAGGTAAGCACGATGGCACGTGTGGCCAGTGCTGCGCCGATGGTGGGACGCATCACGTTGGCACCGTCGCGCTTGTAGGCTTTCAGCTCGCCGGCCGCCTTCAGCATCTCAGAGGCGATGTAGGTGGCACAGTCCTCGTAGGTAGAGCGGGGCGTAGCCAGCTCGTCGTACTCCAGCGTGTAGTCGGCACCCTCGTCGGCCATGATGGGCACGGGTCCGAACTTACGGAGCAGCAGCCAGTAGTAGTAAGCACGCACGAAGCGGGCCTGTCCGCGGTAGTCCTCCACCTCTTCGCGGCTCATCGCCGTGTTGCGGTAGATGTTATGGATGAATATCGAGGCCTGGTAGATGCCCTGGTAGCAGCGCACCCAGGCGTCCTGTCCCTGATGTTCGCCGTAGTTGCCCTCGTGGAAGGAGTTATACGAGGCCCAGTCGGCATCCTTGGAGTCGCCGAAGGAGTTGTCGCGGTCGCCGTAGTACATGTCGTCGTCGAAGTTGAAGGGGTTCCAAGCGCCGCCCTCGCCGCCGGTGCCTCCCTTGGAGCCCACCTCGATGTTGGAGCCGTTGAGGAAGGAGTAGGCGTGTGCGAGCCACTGGTCGGCCTGGATCTTGTCGGTGAAGACGCTCTCCAGGGTCTTGCGGTCGTCGAAGTATTTGTCGCTGTCGAGGTCGGTGCAGGAGGTGAGCAACCCACCCCCAACCCCTCCCCAGAGGAGGGGGGCTAAAATAGTTAAGAGCCAGACAGCAGCCACTTTTATTTGCTTTGATATCATATTGGGTTTCATATCTTGTACTGTTTTAGTATTGTAATAACTAACCTTTCTCCCCTCCCTTGGGGAGGGGCTGGGGGGTGGGTTTAAAGGTTGACTTGCATACCCAGGGTGACGGCCTTCGTGATGGGGTAGTCCTCGCCACGAGGCTGGAGTGACTCAGGATCCCAGATGCTGAACTTCTTGTGGAGGAAGAACAGGTTGGAGGCAGAGACGAAGAAGCGGATGCTCTGGAAGTGAATCTTGTTGACGATCTGCTTCGGCAGGGTGTAGCCGATGTCGAGGTTCTTCAGGCGCAGGTAGCGACCGTCGCGCAGCCAGAATGTCGAGTTGCGGAAGTTGTTCGAGTTGCCGGCGTAGCTCAGTCGCGGATAGTCGGCATTGACATTCTCGTTAGGCTGTATGCCCAGCATCGAGGCTGTCTCGCTGTCGACCCAGCGGTTCTCGAGGAGGCCCTTGAAGACGTTACCCCACTGTCCCTCGCTGAAGGCGTAGACGTTCTTACCGTAGGTCATGAAGGTCGACTTGCCGGCCCCCTGGAAGTGGAGGTTGAAGTCGAAGCCCTTCCATGCCACCGAGAGGCCCAGACCGTAGATGAGGTTGGGGCGGTCGGTGGCACCGATGGCGCACTCGTCGCCACCGTCGATGATGCCGTCGCCGTTCACATCTTTATATTTAATATCACCGGGCTGCACCGTGCCGAAGGTCTGCGTGGGCGAGTTGCGGATGTCGTCGTAGTCCTTGAACAGGCCCTCGGCGATGAGGCCACGCACCTGGTTGACACGATAGCCGTGCTGGTTCTGGTAGGGGTAGACATTGTTCTCCTCGTCGTACTCGCCAATCTCGTTCTTCGAGTAGGTCATGTTACCGCGGACGGTGACGCTGACGTCGCCGAACTTCTCTTCGTAGCGGAAGTTGCCATCGAAGCCGCGCGACTTCACCGAGCCGACGTTAGCCTTCGGGTAGTTCCAGCCACCAGCGTCCCAGTACTCCAGACCGACGGTCGTGGGCAGGAAGCGGCGCTCCTGATAGATGCCTGTGCGCTTCTCGTCGAAGTAGTCGACGGTGAGCGAGAACTTGTTGCCGAAGAGCACTAGGTCGATACCGAGGTCGTTCTTCGTGGCCACCTCCCAGGTGACGCCCTCAGAGGCCACCTGGCGATAGCGTATGCCGCTGTACGGGTTGGTGAAGTACTGTCCCCAGTAGTAGCCATTGCCGCCGCCACCCTGATTGCGTTCGCTCTCGGTGATAGAGCTGATGAGCGTGTAGAGATAGGGGAAGCGCGAGTCGCCGGTGGTGTCGGAACCGACCTTACCGTGCGAGAAGCGGATCTTGAACATGTCGAGCCAGGGGGCCTGCTTCTTCACCCAAGGCTCCTCGCCCACGTTCCATGCCACGGACCATGCGGGGAAGAATCCCCAGCGGTGACCGTCGGCGAAGTTCTCCGAGCCGTTGTAGCCGAAGTTATAGTCGAGGAAGTAGCGATACTTATAGTTATAGGTGGCCTGTGCGGCGAGGCCCTTGTTCTTGCGCGACACCGAGTTCTTGATGTCGGTGCCCAGGTTCTGGGTGGAGATCTGCTGGTTCTCGGTGTACTTCACGTTGGCGCCGAAGTTATGGGCGTCGAGGAAGGAGCGGTCCCAGTGGAGCAGCAGGTCGAGGAACTCGCGGCGCCAGCCGCTGTTCGACGTCGACTGCGTCATGTCGCGGGCGCTCTGCAGCAGGTCGAAGTCGAGCTGTCCGGTCTCCGTGTTGCGCGAGTTGGCCCGGTAGAGGGCGGGCAGACGGTGGTGCTGGATGGCGTTCTCGTTGTGGGTGTCGAGTCCGAAGCGCCCCGTGAAATTCAGTCCCTTCAGCAGGAAACCCAGGTCTTGCTCCAGCGTGACGTTGGTCTGGATGTCGTTCTGCCACTCGTTGTTGTAGCCCGTCTGTGTCGATGATACCCAGGGGTTGATGTAGTTCTCGTTGATGGTGCGCACCTCGACGCCGTCGATAGTCTCGACGTTGTAGGCGCCCTTGGCGGGATAGTAGCCGTTGCTGTAGACGACGGGCGTGAAGAGGGCGTTGTAGCCGAAGAGCTGCCCCCAGACCTTGTCGTCGCCGATGCCCGGTGAGTTGCGCTTGTTGAGGTTGCCGCCGATGCCGAGTTTCAGCAGTGTGGTCTTCGTCACGTCGATGTCGACGTTCATGCGGTAATTCCAGCGCTTGTAGTTGGCGTTGGTGTCGTACTTCTTCTTCAGCGTGTTGTCAGTCTTATACATACCCTCGTCCTCGGTGTAGGCCATTGAGACGTAGTAGCGTGCCGTCTCACCACCACCGCTCAGGTTCAGGTTAGCGCGGTAGCTCATGGCGCCGTCCTTGAGCAGGAGGTCCTGCCAGTCGACGTTAGGATAGAGGTCCGGGTCGAGCCCCTCGCGAATGATGTCGAGCTCGACGGGCTGGTAGAGCACACCGAGGTTACGTGTGACACGAGCCTCGTTCAGGTAGTTAGCATACTGGAAGCCGTCGACGAACTCCGGCGTGATGGTGCGTGTGTTGTAAGATGTCTCCACCTTGCCGTTGATCTGCACCTTACCAGCCTTACCGTGCTTGGTCGTGATGAGGACGACGCCGTTAGCACCCTTCGAGCCGTAGATAGCCGTGGCCGAGGCGTCCTTCAGCACCGAGAAGTTCTCGATGTCCTCAATGTTGATATCGTCGATGTTCTCACGCTCGAAGCCGTCGACCAGGATGTAAGCCTTCGAGCTGGCACCGAAGGTAGAGATACCACGGATCCAGAACTCCGACGTGTTCTTACCCGGCTGACCACTGGACTGGAAGGCCATGATGCCCGGCACGTTACCGGCCAGCGTGTTTGTCAGGTTCGACGTGCTGTAGTGCTTCAGGTCGTCCATCTTGACGTTGCTCACAGCACCCGTCACGGTGAGCTTCTTCTGTGTGCCCATACCGGTGACGACCACTTCGTCAACGGCATTCTGGATGTCTTCCTGCAGTTGGATGTCGATGACAGTCTTGTCGCCCTTGACGAGCACCTCCTGCGTCTTGTAGCCGATGTAGGAGAAGACGAGCGTGCGGTATTGCTGCACCTTAATCTTATAGTTACCGTCGTAGTCGGTAATGGTGCCAAGGCCCTTGGCGTCCTTCACGATGACGGAGCCGCCGATGATGGGCTCGCCCGATGCGTCGGTGACGCGTCCGGTGACGTTGATCTCGTTCTGCGCCATGGCCGACAGTGTCGTACCCAGCACAAGCAGTAGTGTCAGAATATATTTTTTCATACGCTTATTCCTCCGTTGCTTCTAAGTTTTCCTCCATCGTGATGGTGCGGATGGCGTAGTTGTAAGTATCAAGAATGTAGAAGATGAGGGTGTTCTCGCCCGTGATGGCATCGCGGTGCACGTCGTTGACGAGACCCGTCGGGCGGTGGAAGCGCGCGAAGTCGCGAAGCTCGCCGTTCTCGTTGCCCCAGGTGTTGCCGTCGGCATGGGTAGCATAGCCTCCGCCGGCGTAAGTTTTGACGATGCCCTCGGGTGTGAGCAGACGGATGGCGTCGTTCTGCGAGTCGCAGAAGTAGAAGTCGTAAATGTCCTCGCGACCTTCTGCCTCATACTGTTCGTTCTTGACGAACGTGCCCTGATAGGGACGGTTCAGCAGGGCCGAGAGTCCCACGCCGTCGGTGAATCCCGAGTGTGACATGTCGCCGGCCACGCGGTAGGGTGCCGAGAAGCGGTGCGTCTGCTCGTTGTAGTCGGTGCGCAGGATGTAGTTGCGGTTGATGACCACGATATAGGCAAACTTACCCGAGGGGTGGATGTCGATCTGGAACTCCCAGGCGACGTCCTGCACGGTGAAGAGCTTCTCGAAGGCCCCCGAGCCCGAGCTCGTGCCCGTGTTGATGTCGTTCAGGTTCTGGTTGGCGTAGGGCGACCATGAAGTGCCCAGGCCGCCGAGCGTGTCGGGCAGCTGTGTGGCCCAGTACTTGTCCATGTCGAGGCGCAGCACCTCACCCTGTGCAAAGCTGGTGAAGTAGAGCTCGCCGTTGGGGTGTAGCGATGCACCGTTACACTGGCGGTAGTTGGCCAGCTGGCGTACGGCTGAGCCGCTGCTGAAGTCGCCGTTGGGGTCGCGGTCGACGATGTACACCGAGTTGGCACGGTAGTTGTTGTCGTCGTTGTCGGCAGAGATAATGAGGTGCTCGCGCCACTTCTTCTGGTCGGCGGTGGCCGTCTTGTCCCAGCCTTCGGGGGCATAGCCACTCTTTACCATGACAGTCTCGCCGTTGCTGTCGATGACAGGTTTGCCCTCACTGTCGAGCTGAGGAACCATGACGTAGTCGTAGGTGCCGTCCTCATTATACATAAAGGGGTCGACGGCGAAGTCGATGGTGCGCAGACGCTGGTTGCCGAAGCGGTTCAGCGGCAGGATGGTGCGCACGGTCTGCTCTTTCAGGTCGATGAGCTGGATGCCGTGGGCCACAGTGCCAAAGCGCGGCTCCTGGTCATAGACGACAAAGAGCTGGTCGTGGTTGTAGGGCGAGAACTGCATGACGCCGTCGTTCTTGAAGCCCGAACACTCGGCGAAGGTGCCGTCCTGCCAGACGGCATCGTCGTAGAAGTCGTAGTTCTTTCCGCAGAGCTTGCCCACCACCATCTTACGCTCATACTCAAAGCGGTTGGGGGCTTTGCCCGTCTTGCCGTTGACGGTTACCTCGATGTTGGCATAGAGGCGGTTGCCCTCAATCTGATCATAGGCTGCACCGGGCAGATAGCAGTAGATAGCGTTCGACTTGACGCTGACCACGACGGCCTTCTTGCCGCCGATGGTGACGTCGACCATTGTCGAATCGTTGCCGAAGTTAGAGCCCTGGATGACGATTTGCTGTCCTACGCTGCCCGATGTGGGCGTGAAGGAGCTGACGGTCACGGGCTTCGACGGATCGTAGGGATCCGACGTCTGCACGCCGACATAGTCTTCAACCGTGGTCGAAGACTCGCTGCAGCTGCTCATTGCAGCAGCGAGGCCTCCGATCACGGTCGCGATGACGACTAACGACGTGAATCTTTTCTGTTTCGTTAGGTTCATATTGATTTGGTTTTTTTGTTGTTGTTTTCTCTTTTGGCGTTATAACGTTATGACGTTATGACGGGATAACGGGCCTCGGGATAACGGGATAACGGGATTTCGGGATAACGAGCCTCGTTATAACGTTATAACGGGATGACGTCATAACGAGCCTCGGGATGACGAAGTGACGATTCATTTCTCGGTGAGGACGCGCATCCAGAAGCCTCCGATGACGGAGCGAGCCTTGAAGCCGACCATGCGTCCGGTCTTCGTGTCGTACCAGTCGCTGGTGGGTACGCGGCTTTCCGTCTCGTTCATGTATTTATAGATCGGCTCGACGAACTTCAGGAAGGTCTCCTTGTCCTGGGCCATGCCGGCGGTCCACATAATCCAGTCGTTCTTGGTGTAGTCCTTGCGGCAGTCGAGTGGCAGTCCGTAGCGGTTCTGCTTCTTCAGGTAGTACTTCACGTCGCGCTCCATTGAGCCGGCGGGGAAGACGTTGGTCTGCCAGAGCTTGTCCCAGATCATGTTGTACTTCTGGCTCCAGGTGTCCTTGCGGTCGAAGGCCAGGCGGTAGTGGTCGCCCTCGCGGGCATCCTTCTCCCACTGTGCGCCCATCTCGCGGGCCCGTGCCAGGTACTTGTTGGCCGTGTCGTTAAAACCCATCATGCGGGCAATCTCTGAGAAGGCAGCCACGCCCATGATGGCCTTGATGGAGAGGTTGGCATTGTGGGCCCAGTGGCCAGCGAAGTCGTCGGTGCAGAGCTGGTTGGCGGGGTCCTGACCGTTCTCCGAGAGGTAGTTGGCCCAGGTCTCCAGGATACCGTAGTACTTACGCACGTAGTTGGCATTGCCATCCTGACGGCAGAGCTGTGCAGCGAGCGTCAGCATGTTGCCGGCCTCCTCCAGCGGCATGTCACCACCGTAGACCTGACCGTTGGCGATGGGGTAGGTGCCGAGGTCGTGTGCGGCGAAGGGTTTTGTCCAGCGTCCGCTGAGCGAATAGTCGAAGATAGAGGTCATCATGGCCTTCTGCAGCTCGGGGTTGTAGCAAAGGAACAGCGGTGCCTCAGGGTAGGTCAGATCGACGGTGTTCACGCAGCCGTTCGAGTTGTTCTCCTTCGAGAAGAAAAGCAGGTTGCCCTCGTCGTCCTGGAACAGCTTGTGGGCGGCGATGACGTGGCGGTAGCTGGCCGAGAGGATCTCGGCATAGTGCGCATTACCCACAGCCATGGCATCGTCGTAGATCATCTTGTCGAACTGGCGGCAGCGCTGCATGATGTTCTGATACTGCGAGTTCATGCGGTTGAACATCTGGAAGATGGTGACCGTGCCGCCGTGAGCCCAGTAGCCCTTATAGCGCTTGTACATATATTCTATGTCCTGTATCTCGTCGTAGCCCATCATCATGAAGCTGGAGACCCCCTCCGACTCCCCCGAAGGGGGAGGGACGGTCCCGAAGTCGTGGGTGTAGCAGAGCAGGGGCATCGCGGCGGCTGTAGAGCAGTCGTAGATGGCTTTGGTCGATGTGGTGCCCGTGGCAGCGAACTGCTCGCGCATCTCAGAAGCCTTGCCGAGCGACACTGTGCCGTTGACGGCGGGGATGTAGAAGTAGCCCCAGTCGATGCAGATGCCGTCGCCCTTCTTGGCGAGGATGGGCTGGTCGATGGTACCCGTGCAGACATAGGGCTGCTCGCCCCAAACGTTTTCCATCACCTTTGAGCGTGTGGGCTGTGTGACTTTGTTGAGGGCCATCTCGGGCGTGGCGGCAATCATCAGCTGCACGTTATGCTGCTGACCGTCGGTCGAGCGCACCTGGTAGGAGATGTAGTTGATTGGCGATGAGAGCAGGTCGTAGTCGTCGATCAGCATGGGTGCTGTGAAGACTACGTCCAACTCTACAGGGCCGCATATAAAAGTATAATATGTGTTGGTGGCAAGTACGTCGACCGACTTCTGCTGAGCGGTCTTGATGGCTGTTGATGACTGGCCGATGTTCTTGAACAGGCCAAAGTCAGTATAGGCGCCGCCGGTGGTGTTGTGGCAGTGGGCGGCAATGATGTTCGTTCCCTCGTGGAGCAGGCCCTTCAGCTTGCCGTCGAGGTGTAGCTTCACACCTTCGACCCATGTCTCGCCCGTGTCGGCCACCTTCGTGCCGTTGATGTAAAGCTCGAAGACGTCGTCGTGTGAGTAAACCAGCCAGAGGTCTTCCTGCAGGTCGGCAGCACGCAGCTGAATGGTGCGGCGCACGTAGAGGTCACTGTTCAGGTCGCTCCAGTGTGTGCGCACGTAGCTCAGACCATCGCTGCCCCAGGCAGCCTTGCCGCGCCGCCAGCCCTCGGGCTTGTAGCTGGGCTTGGTCCAGTCAGTGCCCTGCTGCACCTTCCGCGTATAGTCGGCCTCCCATGCCTCCTCGTCGGCCATGGGGATGATGCTCTGCAGGATGGCTCGGTCGGCACCCATCCAGCGATAGGTGGTGCCGTCGACGCGTAAGAGGCCCTCCATGGGCTTCTCGTCGTTCGTCCAGTGGCGTGTGGTGCCGTCGGTCAGCTGGTCGTAAGGCGACCATACACTAAAGTAGGGGTCACTCACGATGAGTGGCACCGATGGCAGTCGAAGTGCCGTCTCTTTGTAGGGCTTGAAAAGCTCTGCTGTCTGTGCCATCGCTCCTATGGCAATGAGGCCGACAATGCCCAATACAGTTGTTCTCTTCATATCACATCGATTTATTATTAGTTGCTTATTTACCTATTCCTATTTGTTTTTTACACTTAAAAGAACCAATACCTAATTTGAAGCAAGAATAACTGTTGTGTGTTACCTGATACTAAAACTACTACTTATAAATACTATTACTAACTTTTCAGGGTGCAAAATAACAATAATTTTATTATATTGAAGGAAAAATACTCTTCAAAACAACGAAAAAACCGTTCAAATGACAATTTTTTGTTTTTTTTCGCGATTTCTGCTCAGAATCTTTTGTCGGTTGAAAAGATAATCGTATCTTTGTACCCGCTATATAGTGAATAGTGAATAGTGAAAAGTGAATAGTGAATAGTGTGACCATGCGACACCATATTATATATATACTAACTTTTCTGTTGGCGCTTGTAGGCTGTAGGCATGAAGACTCGACACCATCGGTCGAGGGTTTTCTGCTTTCTGAGGTGGGCTATCCTCAGGCTATCCTCTATGATGGGACCTACTATTTCACTCACCAGAGCCTTGGCGGGGAGCGTGTAGACCTCTTTGCCACCACTGACCTCAACAATCTTGCCGAAGTGCCACGACGTACGCTGTGGAGCACTGAGCACGACGGCATGACCCATATCTGGTCGCCAGAGATTTATCGTATTGATGGCAAGTGGTACGTCTATTTTGAGGCTGACGACGGGAATACCGACAACCACCAGCTCTATGTCATGGAGTGTGCCGATGCCGACCCTATGACCGGCACCTTTGTGATGAAAGGTCCTATCCAGATCTATTCTGAGTGGAACTACGCCATCCATCCCAACATCCTGCAGCTGCCCGACGGACGCCTCTATCTACTGTGGAGCGGATGGCCCAAACGACGTACAGAGACCGAGACACAGTGTATCTATATTGCCAGAATGGAAAACCCGTGGACCACTGCCACCGAGCGTGTCATGATCTCGAAGCCTGACTACGAGTGGGAACGACAGTGGATCAATCCTGATGGTCGCCGGTCGGCCTATCCCATCTATGTCAACGAGAATCCAGAGGCTTTCCTCTCGCCTGATGGCAAACGTGTCATCGTGCTCTATTCGGCAAGCGGTATCTGGACAACTTACACAACGATGGGCATGCTGACAGCACCGGCAAGTGCTAATCTTCTCGACTCTGCTGTGTGGACGAAGCATCCGGAGCCCGTCATCCCGCCGGACACCGTCACCTATAACAGCATCACCAACGTCTATCTCGTGCCATCAGTAGACAGCACGCAGACGTTCTTACTCTATGAGCTTAAGCGGATAGAGGACGGGAATATCGTGCGTGACACGTATATGAAAGCGGTGGAGTGGAGTGCCGATGGCCTCCCCCGGCTTTAGACATCAAGACAAGAGGAGGACAACAAGACAAGAGGAGGACATCAAGACAACAAGACGCATACCTTCAATGGACTTTTCGGACTGAACCGAAAAACATCCTGCGCATCCGACGCATCCGACGCCTAAATTTGGGCGTCGGATGCGTCGGATGCGCAGGATAATTTTTGGTTAATCTTGGTATTCGCGATTTTATTCTCGGGTTTTACGATTCTATTCTCGGGTTTTGCGATTCTATTCTCGGGTTTTACGATTCTATTCTCGGGTTTTACGTTTTTATTCTCGGGAATTGCGAGCTGAATCTCGAGCGTTGCGAATGAAAAATGGGGTGGGGTAGAATAGCAAAACATTTTCGATTTAAGTAACTGTTCAAATTTAGTTTATACAAATAATCCTTTTTTTAACAACGAATTAAACGAATTTGACGAATTGCTGCGCGTTGTAATTCGTTTAATTCGTTAAATTCGTTGTTTTTATAAAATAATTGTGTTCATCTA
>JAFPZD010000133.1 GCA_017417465.1 Prevotella sp.
AATGAATTCTGCTACAAGTTCAATAGACGCTATTTTGGGGATAGGGTATTTGACAGGCTCATCATCGCTGCCATTTCCTACAAACCAGCATTCGAACATAGGATGTACGGAAGTGTGTCACCTAAATGCGGATAATCATTACTCTAAAATCTATGGGTCAACGCACGATGAAACTGCGGCCACCAATGATGACAATTTGTCCGTGCCGCGGCGTCTTCACCTCGACGCCGTTCAGATTGTAGACCTTGGTATCCTTATCCATGTGAACGTTTCGGATGCCGGTAGTGTCGTCAACATGCAGACGGGCTGTCACCTGCGTGTAGCTGTTGTCGACCGACAGACCGCTGAAGAAGCTCCACAAGCCTGTCTGGAAATCCCCAAGCGTATAGGTGCCGTCCCCATTGTCGGTCACGGGTTGAAGCACCGAGTCGTCGGGCAGCACGATGATGTTAAATTCCCATCCTGAGCCGTTGATGGCCGGAATATCCCATACGACTGACATTCCACCGTATGCCTTCCGTGTCGATGGTGGCATTTACGTAGTTCGTGGTATAGTAGTCAGCCTCGTATAGGAAGTAGCCTATGCACTTCTGTCCGTCGCGGTCTACCACGCTGAACTGGAACTGCGTGGGTTCGCCACTCTGTCCGTTGAGCACGGCCGTCACATCATAGATGCCCTCGGGCAGCACCGACGAAAAGTCATCCTCGGGATTAGGATCATCATTACCCGGATCATCACCACCCGGGTTGTCGTCCTCATCCTGATAGCCATCGGGTTTCTCTTCACCCAGATAAGTGAATACCACATTGCTGAAGCTGGCCACGTAGGTATCATTGCCATTCTCATAGATGCTGTAGATGAAGTCGTCCATGGTGAATCCCACGTCGGTTGACTGGATCTGGATGCTGGCGCTGTAGTCGCCATCAGCATCGTAGATGTAGAGGTTGTGGTCGCCATCGACAGGATAGTATCCCACGGCATAACACACGGCACTGGTGCAATAGTCGTCATTGAACTCGAAACCGCTGATCAGGGGCAGGGTGGGCGATGTGATGTAGACGCGCTGTTCGGAAGCATCGACGCTCACCTTGACATAGTTCTCCGCAGAGAATTGAAGACCTTCCACCTGCTGAAACACTTCCACATCGGCTGTCATTTTGTAGTAGCCATCGGTAATCTGTGCGTAGGTGGCAGTAGCCGTCATCAGCATGACAGCCGAAAAGAGAATGCTATGAATCTTTTTCATTCTTTTTTGTTTTTATGGTTAAACTTGTTAATACATGCTATCTGACCATCTTCTTCCCCCGCTTGTTTATAACGATGCCGTGGCGATAATCCTGGCCAACGCGCTGTCCGCTGAGATTGTAGAAAACATTTTCTGCCTCCACTTTTCTATTTTCAGCATGGACAATACCCAGATTGGTAGCTGTGAGTTCGTTGCTCAGCACGCTGTTAGATATAGCACCGTCGGGATAGACAGCCTCAACGGCCCACTGCGAGAAGAAATCCTTTGGCATTGTTGCAAAATCGTCGTCGACGAAGGTGGTGACGGGCTCACCGTCGGCAATCATCTCCCAGTCAGAGCGTTCGTCGCCAGGTGTGAAGCGATAGAGCGAATAGGCCAAACTGGGCTGAGTAGAGTCTGTCTGACCGTAACATTCGCCACCGACGAGTCGTCCCAAGTCTTCGCCCTCAGCGCGAACCAGGAAGTGTGCGTGGGCAAACTGATCCATATCCTTGAAGTCGAAATAGAGGAATGATCCTGCACTATAGAAAGCCTGTCCGCTCTGGAATGGATAGTCGTCCGAGGGTAGCGACACGGCCAAACCTGTGAAGGTGGGACTGCCAATGCCGATGTAGAATCCATTAGGACACTCGACCGGCTCGGGCAGCTCATAGCTGCTCCATGTATCGTCGGTCGAAGGTACGCAGCCGCTCCAAAGCACGTTCTTCGATGGGGTGCCGTCGCTGTTAAGATCCAGTACGAAGACGTAGATACTGTCGTGTACGCCATTGGGCGTGCCACAGACATACCAGCTGATCTTGTGTAGCAGTGCACTGTGCTGCCAGGCGTTGCCCATGACGTAAGTGGGATCCAAGTCGGTGTAGCCCAGATTGTCAACGACGGTACCTTCGTCCAAGCGGAACTGCGGCATGGGCTTTTGCCAGTTAAGTTGAGCTGAGCCGTCGGTGTTCAGCGAGGCTGAGAGCGAATAGGGAGCCAACGTTTTTTCGCGAAGGCTCACAACTTGCGGAGTCATGCCGGATTCAACAAAGGTAGTGCCGACATAGTTGTGGAAGTAAGGAGCCGTGACCGTCAGGTCATAGTTGAAGCCAGCGCACACGTCAGTCACAGTGAAGTGACCATCGTCGTCGGTGAAGGCCAGTACGTCGTCGTAGCCATAAAGAGCCACTGTGGCCCCCTTCACAGGAAGGCCGGTGGCGGCGTCGGTCACGCTGCCAGCAACGTCGCTGACGGGTATGGCCGCAAGCTGCAGGTTGCAGGTAGCAGTCTGCCCTTCGCTGACGCTTGTCTCCACTGGTTCGGCATCGTAGTAGCGATGCAGCCGGGCTGTCAGTTCATAGTTGCCAACGGCTACGACAGGGAAGGCGTAGTGTCCATCGCCGTCAGTCACGGCGGTGAGACTGGTGCCAGTGATGCTGACGGTGGCCCCTGCGAGGGGCTGTCCTGCCGTGTCGGTAACGCTGCCGTTGATAGAGCCATTGCCGGTCATGAGCATTCCGAACAGCGTCTGAGGCATGGCGGCAGAAAGCACGCCCGTCAGTGTTTCGGCCTCAGCGATTGAATAGGTGTGGTCGAAGACCAGCGTACGGTACTCCGACGTCTTGTTGCCCATGAAATATTTACCATAGATGTAGTCGTAGTTGTCATACTGGATGCATACCACGAGATTGCGCCCATGATATTCGTAGGGGACGGTAAAGGGAATATTGATTGATTTGGTAGCCTTGTCGAACCATAGCTGCCCATAGAACACTTCCGTCCACTCATCGACCGTGGCAGCCTTGCCATCGGCGAAATCGGCCTTGTCGGTTTCACCAAGCCACACGTGGACGGGTTGCGTATGGAATGGGGCGTCGCTTATGTAGGCGTATGTCAGACTATGGATGAAAGCGTAGTTGGTGCCAAGTTCCTGGGGGTAGTAGATGTTCTGACAAACCCCCTGCATGTTGAGGCAGAAGGGGGCGCTCATGCCTACGAGGTCGCCGTCGACACTGACCGTGACGGCTTGCAGTTCGGGGTCAACCACGAGCACTGGCAGTTCAGGGCTGTCAGAAGAGCGACCTTCAGCTGTGGCGTGGGCGTGGAAGATGACGGCACCGGGCTTTGTTGCCTTCCATGTCAGCGTGGCCAGTCCCTGCTGCCCTGCCTCAAGCTCTGGTCCGTCAGCAGTGGCAAGCACATTGCCTTGTCGGTCAACAAGTTCAATGGTGTAGCCAGTTGCCCGCGAGGTGCCCAGGTTCCTCACCTTCACGGTGTTTGTTGCTGAGGCGTTCAGTTCGTAGCCTGTCTCGCCGCGCAGGTCGCTCAAATAGATGAAGTGTTTAGGATGTGTGCCGAAGGCCATCTCGTCGATGTTAATGATAAAAGAGTCGGTCATGACATTGCCTCCGACGCGGTCGAAGAAAAGGAAGAAGATAGCTTTCTGACCAGCATATTGGGGCAAGCTGAGTTTAAATTGCGCATAGTCCGTAGTAGGCTCCAGCACATTGTCGGTGCCTGCCCCACCTTGCCACACTTCATCCCAGCTTCGACCAAAATCGGTCGACACTAAGAGCGTCATGCGGACATGACTCATGTCGGCAGGCTCGATGGGATCTTCTTCAAAGAAGCGGTCCTTGTCAAACCTATAACTGAAGGAAATCTCAGGATTGTCACCCATGTCGATAAGGTGGGTCATCATATACATGTTGCCAGTGTACGTGCTGCCATAGTAAGATCGGCTCTCCTCAATGCCATAGACTGTCACGTTGGCAGAGCCATAGCTCAATTCCCATCCTGGAAGACCGGGCGTCTCGAAGTCTTCAAACCAGAATCCCGTCTCGCGCAGGGTCGATACATGCGCACTGACAGCAATCGTCACTTCGTCAGCCTTGGCGTCATTGGTGGCCAGTGTGAAAGAACCTTGATAGTCGCCTTCAGCGGGAATAGTAAGCGTCACGTCGATGTCCGCCCACGAGTCGGGCTCAATGGTCAGTGGCAGATGGTCGAAACTGAGTTCAGCACTTGCTGACTGCAGAGAGACGGTGAGCGGTTCGGAACCGAGATTCATAATCCTATATTGTGTCGTGGCTGTCTGTTCCTGTGTGTAGACCTCACCGAAGTCGAGAGTTTCGTTGCCATCGATCAGTGAGGCAGCGTTAGCCTCGATAATCGAAATATCGTCGACCAACGACGTTTGGCCGTTAGCTTCCGTACACTCCTGCATACCCAAATAATAGGAGCCGCTGCGATTGACGGTGAAGACCGTTGTTACCTCATGCCAGTCTTGGTATTCACCTTGCACGTCGGCCAGTTCCTGCTGCATCGATGCAATGGCGGGCGAAGTGCCCAGGTACATTTTTACGTGCTGGTGTACATCGCCTTGTCCTACAAGGAGAACGTAGAACCTAAGCTTATAGGTGACACCCGCTTCCAGCTGAAGTTGGCGAGTGAAAGCCCAAGAGTTGTGGGCTGTCCCGTTTGTGTTGTTGAGCATCCAGGCAAACATGTCGCCGCTATGACCAGCCACTGGCTCGTCCTGATAGTTCATGCCGCTGCAGTACCAGAAAGAGTCGTCATCTCTTTCAGTCTGCCGCGTCCAGCCGTCTGGCAGTGGAAAAGGTGATGTGCCTTGAGCCTCTTCAAAGGTCTCGTTGAAGATTACTCCTCCACTGAAAGATTTCAGTTTTAGTGAAGTCTTAAAGGAAACAGATGAAGGCACAGAAGTAGGCCGGGACGTTGGGTGGTAGCCCCGCGTGTTGTCAACAATGCCTTTTTTGCCCTTTTCAACCGATGTCGGTACAAGGCTGTCAGGCCGCAGCACAGAGGCCGTTGACGCCATTGAGGCAGACGCATACAGCAATGCCAGGATGGCAAACAGAATAAGTTTTGCTTTTTTCATTTTTTAGGGTTTAACAGATTTGGACTAATAACTTTGGTGATTATATACTGTTTGACCCCTGCTTTTGTAATTTGCGGCAAATTAGCTCGTAATTTGACGCAAACAACGGCGTAATTTGACGCAAATTAGGCGGTGATTTGCCGCAAATTACGAACGCGCCTGCATCACAAGGCAGGGGCAGTGAGAAAAAGCGGGAGGTCAAATCGTATATAATTACCATAACTATAAATATTTTACGAATTAATTCATCCAACAGGTCATAACTTTATTTCCTTAATTAAGAATAGTCTTCTTTCCATTTGAAATGATGAGCATGTGTCGGCGTGACTGACTGACGCGTCTGCCCATCATATCATAATGCTGACCTGCAGAACCTTCATGGCAGGGAATCTTTGGTGTCAGGATGCCATTTGGCGTCGGCGTGTCGAAGTGTACCTTGAGTTCTTCTGAATCCAAACTTACGCGCCCCTCAAGCTCGCCCGCCACCCGGAGTCCATAGATGCCTGTAGGTAATAGCGGCAGGGCATAGCTGCACTCTGACGTCGTGTTGTCGGTATAGTAGGTTCGCTGCCAATCGCGTCCAGTAAGAACGACGTCGTCGATGACGGTGAAATCGTTCCCCCTGACGTAGTGGAGTCGCACGCCAGAGGCTGAGTCGAGCGGCACGGTGACGGTCTGTCCATCCGTCGATGCGCCAATTCGTTGCACCTCGTGCCATTCATCGCTGAAGATGCGTTGGCTCTCAACGACGACCTGACCCGCATCGTTGCTGTGGGACCGCATCCAGAAGGTGACGGCGGAGAGCAGTCTGTCGGGTGAACTGACGGTGAGGTGGTCGCCGTCGTCGTTCAGCCGAAGTGACGGGCTGGCTTGACCGTAGTAGCCCTTCACCGAATAGTAGGAATGGGCTTGCACCTGCCACCCTTGTGGCAGCCCGTCGTTCCGCTGGCCGAAGTCGTAGCCAGACTGCACGGTAGCTTCGCCGAGCGACAACTGGCTGACACTGACAGTGTAGTCCTCCGCCTCCGGGATGGGACTCCACTGGATGAGCTTGCCGCCATCATCGCTGGGAAGCGGTTGCAACCATGTGGCATGTAGCGAGGCAAAGATGTCGAGATACTCGCTCCATTCTCGCTGCGCCGTGGCATCGAGCGTGACGATGCCGTCAGCCTCATCGATGTTACTGAGGAGGAAAAGATCATCGCCAGCCTCGGAGCTCAGCATGCACTCCCTCACCAGCTGTGTTCCTGGGAAGGGGTCGCCTCGCCTATCGTTCTCGCGCATGCTGGCATCGGCCTCTACGAGACCGATGCGGTGGTGGAAGGTTTCGCCGTTGACGGTATTGTTGTCCCAGAGCTTTTCGTCCTCGATGATGTGCCAGATAAGCATGCCGTGATAAGGCAAGAAAAGGTCCCAACCCGTCTGTTGCCGGTTCTCGATGAAGAAATATTCATGGAGGTCGGTGCCCTCAACGGTAATGCGCAGGGCCTTGGCGCTCTCTTGCAGTTCGCGTAGCGCGAGGGTGCCGTCGGGTGTACGTCGCAGCTCGTTGGCATCGAGCCATCCCAGCACCCACCGCTCGTAGCTGGAGAAAGTAGGTGGTGTGTTTGAGTTGTTGTTATAGGAGCCGACAGACATTGTGTCCCATCGGGTGGCGCTCGACTCGTCGCTGGTGTCCAATGTGTTATAGAGGTCGGGCAGGCCCAGCACATGTCCGAACTCATGCACGAAAGTGCCAATGCCGGAGGGAACCTTGTCGCCCGATTCTATGTAGCGGAGCTCTTGACTGCACGAATAGTGGTCTACGCTGACACCATCGGATGCGAACGACAGCCCAGCCTTCGTCAGCGTGTAGTTATGTGGCCACACGGTGTCGTTGTAGGGGCTGTCGGCCTGTCCGTAGCCGGCATAGAAGACATAGACATTGTCCACCACGCCATCACCGTCGTTGTCGTAGAGCGAGAAGTCTGTCAGCGTGCTGATGGCCATGCACGCGTCTCGTATCATCTCAGGGGCCTTGATATCGGATCGCCCGTTGCTGTCGGAGCCGTAGTATGTGGACTCGTGAGGCAGCATGATGGGGCCCACCACGTCGAACACTGGTTGAAACCGTCCGTTGGAAGCCTCGGCATAGAAGTCGCGCACTGAGCCTTCTGCACCGTTGCTGTAGGTGAATCCCTCCTCGTTGAACATACGGTGATAGAATTCCTGCGGGTCGGCGGTAGCCGTGAAGCCGACATCGGGAAAAGCAGCCAGCACCACCAGTGCCCGCCGCTCCCCCAGTGTGGGGAATGTGGTGATGCGCATGCCGTCGCCAGCAAGCGACCCCACCTTGCAGCGACCGTCGTGAACGCTTTGAGGTTCGAAGAATGCTTCAGCCGTGCGCTGGCCGTCGGCATCGACAAGCCAGTGGTGAAACGCATTTCCCCGACGCGTCATCTGGCTCACAGAACCGTCGGGGCCAACGACGATGATAGGTGAAGGCGATGCCGGGATGGCGTGCGACAGACAGCAGACCGACCAGACGGCCACTAAGTTAAGAATTCTAAGTAATGTGCTATGCATAAAAGAAAAAGTTAATTGTTTCTGGGTGCAAAATTATAATGTTAGCAGCAGGAATGGTCGTTTTTTTACGTGTATTGGGTTCTAATTCCCGAATACGAACGAAAAAACATCACTTTTCATGGAATTTCGGCAGTCATATTCGTTTTTTTTTCTTAATTTTGCGGCCATGAACCAAAACATATTCAACATTCTGCATCTTCTTCGGAAACGATTCCTACAGGCCTCCATTGTCGGTGTCCTGATATGCATGCTTCCCCAAAAAGGATATGGGCAGGAGATTCCTACAACACTGGATCAACTGAGAGAAAAATTTGAGCGACAGACCAACGATGAGTTGGATCAGGCTGTCTACGCCCTGCTGAGTGCCGAGCAATACGAGCAGGCACTTGTTGCGGCAACCATCCTGACAAGCCGCTTCGTTGGGAAAACGCCGTCAGAAACAGACCAACAGATGTTGGGCCGCATCTATAACAACCTGGGACTCATCTATTTTTACTTCTCCGATTACACGCGAGCTTATAACAACTTCATGCAGGCCATCGACTACACTGAGGAATGCGAGCTGGCCCCTGCCTACAACAATATTGCAAGTCTCTATTACTATTTTGCAGACTACGACAATGCCAGTCGCTATCTGAGACAGTCCTATGAGAACGCTGCCAAATTTGGGCGAACAGATTACATGGCAGGACCTCTTCAGAACCTACTCGACATAGGATTCGTCACCGACTCCATTGAAAAGATATTGCCCTATGTACATAATTATATAGAGGTGGCTGCTGCCGATAGTTCGTCCGACGCACGCTATACTGTGGCCACATGCAAGGGAATGCAGGCATTCCTCAAGGGCAGTTACACCGAGGCCATCAGCCAGTTTGCCTTAGGCATCAGAGTGGCCAACAATCCCTGGAACGCCAACCGGCTGCGCATAGCCAACGAAACTTATATAGCCAAAGCCCTCTGGTCGCTTGGACGGCGTGAAGAGGCGCTCGACAGCCTGAAGGCGGCCCTCAGTATAGCTCAGAAACAAAACTACATTGAAATGGAGATGGATGCCTGGCGCTCGTTGGCCCAATATGTCACGATGATGGGGCGACACGAGGAGGCCAGCAACTACCGGCTGAGGTACATGGAGTTGAAAGACTCTATCTTCAACACCAAGGAATTTGGGAAAATAAAGGACCAACAATTCTTCGGCGAGATAGACCACTATTCGAAAGAGGTGGAAAGGCTTTGGCGACTGTCGCGCCTGCGCCAATGGCTGGCAATCGGTGCCTTGCTGCTGATGGTCGTATCAGCCATCGTGTCAGTCTATGTCGTCAGGAAAAACCATCAGTTGCGTGAATATGCCCAAAGTCTGTTCCAGCACATCCTGAAACAGCAGGAAGCCACGAACCACGAACAGCAGCTGCAGCAGCAAATCAAAGAGTTGCGTGAATATTCCCAAAGTCTGCTCCAGCACATTCAGGAACAGCAGGAAGCCACGAACCACGAACAGCAGTTGCAGCAGCAAATCAATGAAATGAAGAAGGAACATCAAGGCCCGTCGCTCGACAGCGACCGGCAGGAAGCCCTGCTGCTTCGCATCAGCGAGGTGATGAATACGCCGGAGCATTTCTGCACCCCCGACTTCACCATCGACACCCTGGCGCAGCTCGTCGGGTCGAACACGAAGTATGTGTCGCACATCATCAATTCGCGTATAGGAAAGAGTTTCCCCATGCTGCTGGCTGAGGCGCGGGTTGGTGAGGCGTACAAGCGTCTTGCCGACACTGATCGGTATGGCAACCTGACGCAGGAGGCCATTGCGGAAGGCTTGGGCTTTCGGTCGCGGTCGAACTTCAGCGTGCTGTTCAAGAAGATCTCTGGCCTCACGCCGACACAGTATATGGCTTTAGCCAGGGAAAAGGAGGCTTTGCCTTAACCTCTCACCTCTATGTTATCGGGGATTTGCAATCCCCGACACCCCTCACACCTCACCTCTCATCGGCGCAGGGCGAGGTTGTAGTTGTAGTATTTCTTGTTGCAGGTGATGTCGGCCAATACGCGGACAAAGGGCGGGAAACGCACATCTTCGTCTTCCGTGATGCCCTTCGTCTCGAGGATGGTGAGCGGCTCCGGCAGGTTAAGGTAAGTGTCGAGTTCGAAATACTGCCCTTTCCAGATGAAACTCTTGCGGTTTTTGTGGATGGTCTGGCGGTAGGAGTCAGCTTGCTGCATGAGCGATTCGTAGAGAGCATTGGGCACCTGCCGCTCAGTGATGATCTCCTCGTGGCCCGACACCTTCTTCTTCGTCGTGTGGACATTCACCACCTTGCCGTTCCAGTCGCGGCGGCGCAGTCGCACCTCCATACCTCTCTATAATTTTGGGTAAGGTTTGAATAAGTCCGAATAATTGGCAATCTTATTTGTACTGCCTTTCGTGAATCATTCTTATGATATCCTCTTTGAGGAACAATGCGAACCTGCCTTCATAGACTTTTCTTACATCGCTATATCTTAGCATCCCGTAAGCCTTATCTCTGTCCATGTTGAACTTCTCACATATTTGCTCTACGGTGTAGTACTGGTCACTGTATTTTGTCAATGTGTTGTTCACATCTTCAATGGCCGACCTAAGATAATAGGCTATACCGTGTTCTTTCTTGGATGGAATCTTATGCCGTGAGACGAACGACCTTCTTGCACAAGTCGTAATGCCAAGCATTTCCTCTACATCTGTGCCAGATACCCATTCTGCACTTTCGTCCTTTTGCAGTTCCTCACTGGCTTCATTCTTGGCAAACAGAGCTTCAACGGCCTTCAGTTCGTAGAAGTTGACATGCTTCACCGTTATCTTTGGAATGTTTGCCTCTCTGGTTCGCCCATGAACGTGATGAACCGTGACCTTGAAGCGTTTGGCAATCTCTTGTGCTGTGATATAGTCTTCGGGAACCTCAAACTTCTCCGGGTCTCTGTTGAACAGCTGTTCAATGGCGGCCTCGTTATAGTAGTTCAAATGCTTGATAATAAGCTTTGGCGTTTTTGCATCACGAGTCTTAGCCTGGACATGTTTGGTCGTGACTCCATATTTCTCTGCTATCTGTGCAACGGAAATATAGCTATCAGGAATTTCATTGAGCTTTGGCAGTTTTGCCCTCCGTTCTTTCTCTTTTTCCAGGGCATTTGTTTCCATACGCTCCTTAATGATACGGTCAAACTCCTTTCTGTTGATGACCGTAAAACGTCCCTGCTTATGATTGTCTATTTCATAGTTATGGACATAGTAAGAAACCTGGTCTTTTGAGAAATGGAACTTCTCCATGATTTCAGCGTATGTGTAATAGTTCGGATCGATGGATTCACGTTCACCTTTTATCGTATCGATATGCGCCCTGGAGTAATAGACAGTTCTCCCTTGTGTGATACGTGGTATCTTGTTTCTGGTCAAAAAAGATAATACGGATGCGTGGCTCATCTTGTACTTCTCCTCCAATTGTGGAATAGTATAATAGTCACGTAAGTCAATTTCCGCAATAAGTTGAGCAAAATG
>JAFPZD010000134.1 GCA_017417465.1 Prevotella sp.
AGACGAAGAAGACGCTCGACTCGCTGCTTGTCTTCGCCCGTCGTGTGGCCGATGAGGCGCACCCGCTCTATCGCCGATTGCAGACGGCCATCGCCAACGCCGACGCAGCCACCACCGTGGGCGGCTACTCCACGACGCTTGCCGACCTGCAGTCAGCCCTCAGCGGCTATCTGTCGCTCGAGGATGTCACATCGCTCATCAAGAATCCTACGTTCGCCTCTGCCGACGGCTGGACAACGAAGGCGGGCTCCTACACCGGCGGCGACCAGCGGCTCAACAACATATGGGGCCGCACCTGCTGGAATGCGTGGTGGAGCACCGCCGACGCAGGTACGCTCGAAGTGAAGCAAACCCTGCAGAACCTTCCCGAGGGCTATTACTACATGGCGTGTGTGGCGACGACGCAGCCGTTCTGCATCACCGACCAGCATGGATACATCAGCAACGGAACGGCAACCGAGCAGACGCCGATGCTCTCTTTCGAGCGCTTCGACTCGCCGGGCATCACGAACGAGGACGTCTGGGAGCCTCTCGCCACACTGCCCGTATGGGTCGACGAGGGCGGTAGCCTGACCATCGGCTTCCAGAGTTCAAAGCAGGGCAGGCAAACGGCCGACCCCGTCTATAGCGACAACCGCGAAGGCTGGTGGTGTGCCACCGATTTCCGTCTCTTCCGTTACCAGTTGCCCGACTGGTTGCTGGGCGACGTGAACCGCGACGGACAGCTTTCGATTGCCGATGTCACGGCGCTGGTGAACCACTTGCGGGGCATCGCCGGCGAGTACAATCTCTTGGCGGCCGACGTGAGTCAGGATGGCGAAATCACGCTGGCCGACGTAGGGGCACTGGTGCTATTGCTCTTGGGGAAATGATGCGTTTATAAGGATAATGTAAAAAAATACGACCATTTATTTGGATAATCACGACGAAAGCAGTATCTTTGCTGCGTAAACCAACAGAACGTTTTCGTTAAGCCAAATGAGCAGAGTGAAGCTCGCTTCGACTCTGCCATGGCGAGAAAAGGTGGGTTGAAAACCAACGTTTTCGTTAAGGCAAATGAGCAGAGTGAAGCTCGCTTCGACTCTGCCATGGCGAGAAAAGGTGGGTTGAAAACCAATTAAACAAAACGGAAAGATGAAAAGAACAGTAATGACAATCGTCGCTGCCGTGGTGGCAGCCGTGAGCATGAACGCACAGTTGCTCTACAAGATTTCAGGCAACGGACTGGAGAAACCCTCTTACATCATCGGCACACACCATCTGGCCAATGTAGGATTCGTGGAGAAGATAAACGGCGTGAAGGAAGCACTCACCGAGACCGACCAGGTGTTTGGCGAACTGAAGTGGGACTCCATGACAAACCCCGACTCGCTGAAGATGATGCAGCAGGTGATGCAGCTGCCCGAGGGCAAGACGCTGAAGGACATCCTCACCGCCGATCAGTATAAGCGACTTGATGCCTTCATGACGCAGAAGCTCGGAGCTGGCATGAGCAACCCC
>JAFPZD010000010.1 GCA_017417465.1 Prevotella sp.
AAGTGGCCGTCGTGCAGGGGTGCCAAGGTGGCTTCGAGCAGGTCCTTGAGTTCTCCGTCAGTCACGTCGGTGCGCTGGTCGAGGGCCTCGTATTTGGGCAGGAACTCGTCATAGACGGCATCCCAGTCGACACCCAGGCTACGCTCATAGTCCCAGATGGCATAGTTCTGGTTGAGGGCTTTCCACATCACCTTGAACTTGCCCGCATAGCTTTTCTGTGCCTCCTCGAAGGCCAGTCCGTCGTTGAAGACATAGTTCTGTACCACGTCGCTCTCTTCGCGACAGCCGGTGACCATCACCAGCAGGAGCATCGCTCCTAAAATCATTATCTTGTTTCTCATCGTCGTATTGTCTTAATTACATCATACATCTTACTTCTTACCTCTTACATCAAAAGTAGTACATCACTCCTGCCTGCAGGGTCAGTGTAGAGTGGTAGCGCTTGTCCTTGAAGTGGGGCTCCTCCTTGCGGAAGCTGGTGGTGCTGTAGTAGTAGAGGGCCTCCACCTGTGCTCCCCATTTCTTGGCGAAGCGGTATTCCATACCTATGCCGCCCACGAAACCGCAGTCCCAGCGCTGGTCGCGGTCGTTGTCAAACTCGACCTTCTCGGAGAAGGTGTAGTTATATTCGGAGACCGTGTTGAAGTCCTCGCCCTTCTGGTGGCTGTTGAGCCAGTAGCCGCCATAGACACCGAGGTTGCAGAAGCCACGCAGCTTCTCGCCGCCAAAGCTGAACGATGCCATGACGGGCAGCAGCAGGTAGTTGTTGGTGAACTTGTAGTCCTGATGATCGACGACATAGCGTCTCTGGCGGTAGTTCTTCTGCACCCAGTTCAGTTCGGCGCGCACGCCCAGCCAGTCGTTGAAGTCATACTGGCCCATGAGACCGAAGTCCAGACCGCAGCGGTCCTTGTATTCCAGGTCGGTCATGTACTGTTTGTCAATGGTGGGATGGTTGTAGGACAGTCCTACGTTGGCACCGATACGCCACTGGGCAAAGGCCAGCGTCGGCAGCAGCAGTGCCAGGAAAGTAATGATTTTTTTCATCGGGTTTATAATTTGAATTTGGGTTCCAGGTATTTATAAATCATGGGAACAGGTTGTTTGATTGCTGCCAATCAAAAACTTGTCCCCGTGATTACTCTTTCAAGCCTTGTACCCAGACCCGGGCTCGAACCGGGATGGGTTGCCCCACTGGTGTTTGAGACCAGCGCGTCTACCGATTCCGCCATCTGGGCTCGAAAGTGTCTTTGCAGTTGCTTTTTCTCTAAAAATCGCCTGCAAAGGTACGCATAATAAAGGAAAAAACCAAAGAAAAAACGAATTTTCTTTGGTTTTGCTGATATTTATTGTGTTTTGTGTGAGGTCTTTTCGGCTTCGTAACGTATTTCTGTCAGTCGTTGACAATCTTGATGCGGCCCTGCGGTTGGGCGTAGGCGGTGCCGGTGGTGCCGCCGAGAACGTTGCGCAGGTAGTCGCAGAGCGCTTCGTAGTAGCGCAGGGTGCTCTCCTGGAGTACAGGGCACTGTCGGAAGCTGTCGAAGAAACCGCCGCCCTGGTGGTTGTAGTCGGTGACGGCCAAGCTATAGGTGCGCTGCATGTCGATGGGTGCATAGCTGCCGTCGGGCTGCAGCACCTCGATGTCGCTGACGCGGTGGCTCTTACTATGGATGGTGAAGCGCAGGCCTGAGACTTGCGGGAAGTTGCCGTCGAGCACAGGCACCAGGGCCGTGCAGCGTGTCAGCATGTCCTGCAGCTGCTTGGCGCTGACAGCGATGCGCCGCAGGGTGTTGTCGTAGGGCAGCATGCCGATGATGTCGCCATAGGTGATATTGCCGGCACGGATGTCATTACGGATGCCGCCACCGTTCTCCAGTCCGATGTCTGCCTTCATGGCATGGCGGTAGGCGTCGGCCACGATGTCGCCGGCATTGGTCTCCTCGCCGCGTACTATCCACTGGTCGTTGGCATCGCTCACCACGAGGGTGTAGTCGCTATGTGCCACGACTTCGGAGGTGACACTCTTTACCAGCTGGCGGATGCTGTCGGTGGCTGCGCTGACGCGGGCATTCTCATAGGGGATGTCCTTGCTGGCCAGCAGCTGGGTGGTGAATCGTCCGTCGGGGGTGATGAGCAGCTTGCCCACATTGAGAAACTGCGTCCCCGTCTGGGTGACGGTGACGGCCTTGCCGTCGAGATTCTTGACGGGCACACCCTCGAAGATTTCGTGGGAATGACCGTCGAGCACCACGTCAATGCCGCGGGTGTTGTTGACCAGGCGATGGGAGCTGAAGCCCAGGGACTGGGGCGTCTCACCGACGTGCGACAGCAGCACGACGTAGTCGGCACCCTCCTGGCGGGCGTTGTCCACGGCCTGCTGGACGAGCTGATAGAAGGTCTTCGGCATGAGGTCGTAGAGCAGCACGCCGTTGGTGTCGTAGAAGGAATAGCCCTCTAGGAGCATCGTCTCGGGTGTGCAGGCGCCGACGAAGGCTATCCGCTTGTCGCCATACTGACGGATGACGTAGGGTGCATAGTAGGACTGGTGGGCACCTGCCTCATAGAAGTTGGCGCAGGTGACGGGTGCTCCTATCTGCTGTAGCAGCTGTTGCATGCGCGGCACGCCATAGTCGAACTCATGGTTACCCAAGGTCAGGGCGTGATAGTCCATGAGTCGCATGATGTCGGCGATATATTGTCCCTTGGAGATGGCTCCCGTGGTGTTGCCCTGCAGGAAGTCGCCCACACAGACTGCTGCGGCGTAGGCCGTATCCGTCTGGTTGATGGCGTCGCGCAGTCCGGCCATCTTGGTATAACCGTCAATGCCGCAATGCACGTCATTCTCGTAGAGAATCACGATACTCTTTTGTCCCCATGCCGTCAGGCAGCCATTCGTCAGGGCCATGCCGCAAAGCAGCAGAGCCAGCATCAAGCGTTTTGTTTTCATTATTATATTCTTAAATAGGTTATTATCTGTTGACGTCCTCAGTGACGTTGGTGCCCGCCTCAATGACGCTGCCATAGTCGGAGAGCCCGTAGAAGATATAGCAGAACACGCAGATACCCAGACCTAGCAGCAGCGTGTAGGGCCACTGCTGGTGGGGGAAGCTGGCGGTGATGAGCACGCTGCCTAGTCCGAAGAGGATAATCATGTGGCAGCTGATGCGGATGGACTTCTGGAAGCCGATGACGCGCTGGCGGTTTTCGGCGGTCCACCACGAGGCGTTGTTCTGGTTTACGGCCACCTTCTTGGTTTCGCGGCGCACACGCAGCATAGTCCGCCAGAGGATAACGGAGACGTACGATGCATGACCGAAGAAAATCAGCAGCGACAGGTGGAAGACGAGCGACGAGGAGCAG
>JAFPZD010000135.1 GCA_017417465.1 Prevotella sp.
CCGTCGTCGACCACATCTACATGCGCAGCATGCCTGTCCTTTCAGATTCGGAGGAGAGCGACTAAATTTGCGCCGTGTTTTTCATATTATTAAATGTTATATCTTAGTTTAGTTGGAATGATTTTCATGGCAAGCGTGCCTAGTAGGTTAAATTCTTAAAATTCATAGATCATAATCGAAAGTGGTAGCCCTGTCGCGATGACAGGGCTTTTTTGGTACCCACCCCCAACTCCTCCGTCGCGAATGAGGGATTCGCTCCCCTTTGTGGGGCCGCAGCCATATCGATGGCTGCTCTGAAGGCCCCAGTCGCCTCCCGAGGGGAGGGGAGTTTGGAATGTTTGGGAAAGGAGGTTCCTGAAGTTCTACCACGCTGGGTGTAGCTTTTTCGTGGGGTCACGAAAATGGTTGTCCTTTGGTATTGCGTGTGTACACATTATCTTTGCGGAAAAAAGGAGAGATGGCAGAGGAAGCGAGTTATAAGGAGGTGAATGAGTTCATCAGGCGCGAGCTTGACAAGCACGGCGAGTGGTTGGTGGATGTGTTCATCGAGCAGCTGGAGAAGAACGGGAACAAGATTACCGGTCAGCTGCTTGACTCTCTGAACTGGAACCTCTACGACCCGAAGGACGGCAGTGCTGCAGGTCTGGAGGTGGGTTTCGAGACGTATGGCCGTTTCTTCGAAATTCGCAGCCGCGAGAGCAGGCTGAAGAAGGAGAACGCGATGCCTCTGAACACCAACAAGCTGGTGTGGGGCATCAAGGAGCGTAAGAAGAAAAAGAAGAGCACTCGCTGGTATGCGCGTAACATGTATGGCGGACTTGGCAAGCTCGTGAGCCGACTGAGCGCTGGCATGACCGATGACGAGCTGCAGCGCATCAGGCAGGTGATGAAAGACTCGACGGTGGAGCACATGAAGTTGTTCTGGGACGAGCGGTTGTAGTTTATAGTTTATAGTTTCTAGTTTATAGTTTCTAGTTTGTAGTTTATAGTTTCTAGTTTATAGTTTCTAGTTTCTAGATATGGTTAAGAAGAAGACAGAGAGTAAGATTGTTGACCGTGCCGGCAACGTGAGGGTTGTCGACTGCGGCGTCGGCACGATAGCCGTTGCGCTGAGCCATCGCACGGGACAATTCAGTGATTTCCTGAACTGGGAAGGTTTTGACTGGGACTCGGACCCCGAGAGCGTGGGCGGCGTGAGAATCGTGCCCTGGGGCCCGCGTAACAACATGCCGCAGCAGATTCGCGACCTGTTGGAGAAGAACAACATCGGCCCCGGCATCATCGCCCGTAAGCTCGGCCTGATATACGGTCAGGGTCCGCAGCTGTACCGCACGGTGTTCACCGAGGGTGAGCCCGACCGCGAATGGGTGGAGGACGAGGACGTGATGGCATGGCTTCGGACGTGGAACTACAAGGAGTACACGCGCACGGCGCTGAACGAGTACCTGCACATGAACGGCCACTTCACCCGCTATGTGATGGCAAAGAGCGTTCGCGTTGGCAAGCCCCGCATTGCACGCCTTGACTGTCTGCCCACGAAGGACTGTCGCCTGGTGTGGCCCGGCGACAGCGAGGGATATCTTCAGAACCCGATGCCGAGGGATGTGCGTCAGGTTCTGGTGGGCGATATCGCCCGCAGCCGTGCGCTGCGCCTGTTCCCCATCTGGGACGGCGATCCCGACGACCACGAGGCGTATGTGGGCTACCACCGTCTGGGCTCGTTCGGTCGGACGCTGTACTCTATCTGCTCGTTCCATGGGAGTCTGCCTTGGCTGGAGAATGCCAATGACATCTCGGAGATAGTCAGGATCCTGAACGAGAACATGATAGCCGCCGCGTACATCGTGCATGAGCCTGCTGCCTACTGGGAGCAGCACCGCATGCAGCTCATGGAGGACCACCCCGACTGGGCCGAGGGCCGTCTGAACCAAGAGATGGAGAAGATGCGCGAGAACATCACAAAGAAGCTCGCCGAGGTGATGGCCGGTAAGAAGAATGCCGGTAAGTTCTTCACCTGCGTTGACTTCACCGACGACCGCGGCAACAAGCAGGAATGGAAGGTGGAGCCAATCGACATGAACATCGACAAGTATATCTCTGCCCAGCAGAAGATATCGAAGATTGCCGACTCCGCGTCGACGAGTGGCTTCGGACTTGCCGCAAGCCTGTCGAACATCATCATCGACGGAAAATCAGACTCAGGCTCGCAGATGCTCTATGCGGTGAAGCTGTTCTTCGCTGCCGACACGCAGGTGGCCGAGGATATCGTGCTCGAGGCGCTGAACAATGCGCTGCACCTGAACTTCCCGAAGAAGAAGGACCTGCAGTTTGGTTTCTACCATAAGATCATCCAGAAGGAGGACAACGTGAGTGCGGGGGAGAGGGCGATTAATAATGTTTAGAGTTGAGAGTTTAGAGTTGAGAGTTGAGAGTTTAGAGTTGAGAGACAGTTTAGAGTTTAGAGTTTCTAGTTTATAGTTTCTAGTTTCAAGTTTCAAGTTTCTAGTTTCTAGATGGAAGAGAAAAAAGATAAGAATATAGTGATGTATCCCGAGATATGGGATGAGTTGACGGAGGCGGACTGGGTGTCGATGCTGAAGCTCCGTGAGCACCTGCTGACGATGGTCGGCGCGGAGGTGACGGTGAGCGATATCCGCATCGAGGCCGCCCGTTGTCTGCTTCTGAACCGTGGCATCCGGACGCGCACGAGCAACGAGAAATACTTCCTGCTGGTGCGCAAGGCTGCCGAGAAGCTGGACTGGCTATGGCAGGAAGACGAGATGCACAGGGTGTCGCTGGTGTACCGCTCGACGAAGCAGCTGTTGCCGAAGTGGGGTCAGCTGCTTGGTCCGATGAGTCATGGTGGCGACCTTGTGTTTGGCGAGTTCAAGGAGGCTCTGACGCTCTGTCAGGCCTACGACACCTGGAACCCCGACGATGGCGACCCGATGGTGCTGCTGCAGCAGCTGGCCGGTCTGCTGTACCGTCGTAGGAACCCGAAGCGTTCGTTCCCCCGGCGGATTGCCTACGACAAAGACTCGCAGGAGCTGCAGCTGACGCGTGGTCAGCGTATGCCTCGCTGGTTCCTATGGGGTGTGTATGCCTGGTTCTCGTTCTTCTGCGAGTACTTGGCGACGGGCGTGTTCATCATCGATGGCAGGGAGGTGTGCTTCAGCCCGGTGTTTAAAGCCTCCCCCGACCCCTCCCAAGGAGGGGAGCGAGTCGGTCTGGGTCTGAACGCCATCGCGATGACACTTGCCGAGAGCCAGGTGTTTGGTGACTTCGAGGACGTGCTGCACACGCCACTCATGAGGGTGATGATGAAACTGCTGCACGACCATGAGATCTACGAAAAGCAAACGAAAGAACTGAAGAAAAAGAAGTAAAGGGGAGAAAAGGGAATAAAAGGGTATAAAAGGGACAACGGCCCTTCCTCGATATCTTTCACTTAAAACACGACAGAAGATGATATTCAACAAGGACGGCCATGGTGCGGAGGAGCTCCGCCAGGCCACAAGCAGCTACTATGCGAATGCCGACTTCGATAAGATTTCTGGCATCGTTGAAACCGTGCAGGGCGAGGTTGGCCTGCAGATAGGGTTGCCCGTGATGGACTCCATCGACACCGCCTATCAGAACGGGACGGATGCAGAGCTGGTGAAAGCCGCACAGCGTTGTGTGGGCTACATGAGCGTGCTTCGCTACTTCCGCCTGAACGACATCTCGCATGAGACCGATGGCCGGAAGGTGAAGATGGACTCTGACAACGAGCGTCGCCCGTTTGAGTGGCAGCTGGAGCGTGACGACCAGATGCACCTGCAGGAGTACTACAACGCCTTCGACCGATTGGTGCTGCTGCTTCAGAACAACAATACGTTCAAGGATGGCGATCTCTACAAGCGCCAGCAGCAGCTGTGCATCACCAATGCCGCTGTGCTGGAATGGGTGACGGGCATCGAGGCCACACCTTATCTCTATATGCGCATGGTTCCCTTCCTCCACATGGCACAGATGAAGGTGGAGGAGCGTCTGGGCAGTGCCATTGCCGACATCAGCGACGAGGCACTGAAGTTCCTGGCGCAGGCTGCCACTGGCAACCGCGGTGTGGCCCTGTTCGTGCAGCGCACTGAGATGCGCCTGCTTCCTTCGGGTGCCTTCCGTGAGGCTGTGAAGAGTGGTGCCGGCTCGAAGCGGACCACCACCGAGGCCCTTCACGACTTCTACCAGCACATGATGGAGGTGAGCGAGAACTACGTGAAGGACATGCAGTGCCGCCGTGACGTGCTGGCCGATGCGCACACCGACCATCTTGTGGTACCTGCAAACGATAAAGACAACAAGTACTTTATCGTTTGAAGTTGAGAGTTGAGAGTTGAGAGTTGAGAGACAGTTGAGAGTTTAGAGTTTAGAGTTTAGAGATATGGCAACATTGACGCAAAATCCATGCCCGACGAAGTTCGTTGGAGACATGCAGGACATGATACTTTCGTCGGCCGACTCGGTGGAGTTCCAGCTGAAGCAGGGCGGCACGCTCGTGCTGAAGGAGACCTATAGCCCTGCCAATGGCTCGATACGCATTGGCGGACTTGACAAGGTTGTGGACACGTGCCTGTATGGCGACCTGAAGGAAGAGGGCGGTCAGGACCACCTGAGTGCGAGCTTCGGCTTCTTCGTTGACGGCACGTCGATTCTGACGCAGACGCTCTACGCCTCGCACCAGCATAACACCTTCGACACCAGTGGTGCTAAGATGATCCTCACGCATGGGACGGTGGACGTGTGCCGACCTGGCGTTCCCCATCCGCTGACGTTCCTGGCATCGGCCACGGCGAAGCTCTACAACAAAGCCGATCAGGAAATCAACAGTACGAGCGTGGGCGGCGTGACCGCCTACACCGAGAACTGCGACCCCGAGCAGCTGTTCCCCACGAACTACTACCAGGGCGCCTACATCCTCTTCACCTGTGGCGGCGACTGGCTGAAGACCTTCATCGATCAGCGAGAATATCCCGATGCCACGTCGTTCCTGTTCCTGAACATGTATGACGCGCCCGAGGTTCTGTCGACAAAGGTAGCCCTACAGGTGAAGCCCCAGTCGACCGACGACATCGGTACGTCGTATGGGGAAGACAGAAAATACCACATCGAGCAGAACGACGAGTACACTGCCGACAGCGGTGCCCTCTACACGCGTGCCGAGTATGCCCAGTGGCGCGACTTGGTGATGAGCCGTAAGGTGCAGGTATTGTGGGATGGCCGTTGGCTGCCCATCATCGTGACGAAAACCAACTACAGCCACACGATGCGCAAAGGCAGCTTCGGCGGGGTAGGGTTTAGCTTCCGGATGGCGAGACAACGTGATAACGGCATGATCACTTTATAGTTTAGAGTTTAGAGTTGAGAGTTTAGAGTCAGTTGAGAGTTTAAAGTAGTTATGATAGAAGTAAATCTTTACAGGCAATTTATGGCGGAGCTGGCGTCGAAAGTGGCGAAGGCCTTCAACGACGAGTTCCATCCCCAGCCAGACATCAGCTTTGCGAAGGTGGTGCCCGCGATGAATGAAGGACAGCTCATCACCCTGCTGAAGGATTTGAGCGGCATCCTGCTTTGCGGCAACGTGCCAGGCGCAGAACTGACGAAGGGCACCTACGTGGAGAGCGAGGCCCAGTGCATCCTCTACATTCTGGAGAAATCGCCCAAGGACCGGCAGGGCACCGACTGGGAGTTCGACCGGTTTGCCGTGACGCAGCACCTGATGTCGAAGCTCTGCGAGATTCTGTTAGGCCGCGACGCCTTCACGATGCTCTGTGAGAGCGGACAGATGGCCGTCGGCCACCTGAACGTGGAACCCGAGTACAACCTCTATGGCGGCTTCAATGGCTGGAGTGTGACATTCAAGTTGCCGGATGGAAAGGGTGCTTCGCTTAGTTGAGAGTTTAGTGTTGAGAGTTTAGAGATATGGAAGGCAGAACACAACTGATTATCGATGGTGTGGAAGTGGTGCTCCCTGCAGGGTTCGCCACGACGGTGAAGCGTGAGAACTCGTTTTTCACCAAGAACGGCGAGTACACCTACGACTGTTCGCTGTCGCTCGACAACGACACCAACCGCCGCCTGTACGGATTTCTGCAGCGTCTGAATAAGACCGAGGCCGTCAGGACGAAGCGCTCGGCCGTGCTCATGGCCGACGGCAAGGTGTACTGCAGAGGTACAGAAGTCATCACCGGCTGGACCGACGAGGAGGTGAGCGTGCAGATCGTCGCAGGTAATTCAGAACTGAATTATTTCATCGGTGATTCGTTGAAGATTGAGTTTCTCGATATGGGCGAGATTCAGGGCGATATCATCACCCCATTCTCACAGGCCAACATCGGCAGCAATCCTACCTACCCGACGGTGGACTACTGTCTGCCTACCGTCTACGACCAGACGGCCAACGTCTACTACAACCTCTACATCGCACGTGGCTTCTATGGCGAGGCATTGCCGAAGCTCATCGAATACACAGGCGACCCCATCAGCCGCGATGAAGGCAGCGACTACGTTCATAATGCCGAAGTCAATCAGCAGCTGCGACCGCAACCGTTCCTCTGTGCCATCATCCGACGCTTGATTCAGGCACTGGGCTACACCATCGGCGAAAATCAGCTGGAGCAGACGCAGTTCCGGAAGCTCTTCATCGTGAACACCCGCAATACGAAGAAATATGCAGAGATGCTCAGCGGATGGACGGTGCAGGACTTCCTCGAGGAGGTGGAGAACCTCTGCAACATCTGTTTCCTCGTCGACAACATCGAGCGCAAGGTGGACATCCTGCAGAAGTCGGTCTACTATGCCAACTGCCGCATCGTGCCCCTGCAGAACGTCGTCGACGAATATAACATGGAAGTGCAGGAAGATTCCGACGCAGAATGGAGCAATGCCGATATCAGCTACGACCTGCCCGACAATGCCGTCTACCGCAAGCTGCGCCTGAACAAAGACCTGAAGAGCTCGGCCACCATCAAGAGCTATCCGTCGTTCCCCTTCAACGTGGGGCGCGTCATCAATGCCTACTCGAGCCACGTCATCTACAAGGACACATCGACGGGCCGACTCTACCTTATGCGCCGTGCGCCCAAGGACTCTGACTTCTACAAGAACGAAGGCGACGTGCTGCAGCCCGTTTTTGCCGGCACCTATCCCAATATGAATGTGGTATTGCTCGACTCTACAGCACTCAATCCCTATTTTCTCTCCTGGCGCACGCTGGCGCAAGAGGAAGCCATCGAGTACGGCAACGCTCCGGCATACGAGGAACTCGACCAGCTGGCAGACCTCGAACGTGAAGGGTCATCCGGGACACTGGAGCTAAAACTGAAGCCTGCCCCCATGGCGCTCATTCCTTCTTACCTCTACTGGCAGACGTTCCAAGGTAAAGGTTCTGGATGGGAGTGCCTGCGTCCGGGCTTGAATAATATCATCAGCATCCCTGCCGTGGGCGAAGTTGAAACCACTCCTCCTACGGAAACCTCAGAAGAAACAGACCCGCAGACCTTCCAAAACTACATCGAGAACTACGAGTCGCCTCAGGAAGCATCGGCGGGCGACCTCTATTGTGCCTTCTACGCCGGACTGCAGCAGCATCGCCACAGCTATCTGCCGCAGGCTCACACCGATGCCTATCATGCCATGCAGGTGGACGAGTTCCAGCACACGAAGGCTGACAACTACCCGTCGTCGGTCACTCCGGAAACATTCGAAGGCTCGCTTCGCCTGCAGGATATAGATGCGGAAGTCTACGGCGGTGTCTACCGCGTCGACACCACTCGTCAGATTACCTTTGAGACCTACGACCCGAACATGACCGACCCACGTGCCGTGTACGTGATTCGCAACAAGCGCTACGTGTGCCGGGAGATTGAGGAGACCATCACCGCGAAGGGCAGGAAGCCCCGCTGGAAGATGACCTGTCACCCCATCGACATCAGCGACACCGCTGCCGAGAGCCGATGGGTGCTGACGAAGGGCGTGTGGGATGACGGCGGTGCGTGGCTGGATGATGGGAGGTGGCTGGACAATTGAGAGTTTAGAGTTGAGAGTTTCTAGTTTCTAGTTTCAAGTTTATAGTTTCTAGTTTATAGTTTATAGTTTTTAGTTTATGATTACCATGTGTCCTTTGGTACCATATTATAAAATGATATTTTTGCAGTATGAAGATATATGAGGCGATAAAGCGGATGCGCGAGATGACGGAGAGGGGCGAGGAGTTCGCCTTCTCGTTTATGAGCTACTCGCTGACCAGGGACGTGAGTCATGGCGAGGTGTTCGTGGAGCACGCCCTGCTCGTGAAGAATCCGAAAGAGGAAAAGAAGAACTCCTACCAGGACTACATGCTCACCTACAAGGACACCGACACCGGACAGGCGCACCAGCTGTGGCAACCGCTGCTGATGAGTTTTCAACACCAGCCGCTCGCAGGCATCGAATAATTTTCAATTATCAATTTTCAATTTTCAATTTGAACAGTGGCAGATATTAATTTTGAACATATAGATCCATATGTAAATGGTCAGGGCGACAACGGCTTGACATCGCGGCAGAAGCTCAGAAGGAATTTTGAGAAAATCAAGGCGTGGATGGACAGCGTGGCCACGATGCTCAGCGGCAAGTACCTGAGCAAGGAGGACGACGACGAAGCCGAGGGCGTGATTACGTTCAAGAAAGGCTCGCTGTTCGGTCCGCTTGGTGCCTGGGGCTGGGTGAAGCAGACGGTGGAGAACCGCGTGGGCGAGGGCTGGGCGTGGTTTAAGAACCTCTTGGCCGACACGCTGGAGGCACTGAGCGCGCTCATCAAGGGCAACCTCACCGTGCATGGCGGCGACCTCACCGTGGAGGAAGATGAGCTGGGCAATGGCGGTGACGCCTCTATCGATGGCGACCTTGACGTCGGTGGCCTTGCCACCATCTTCCGTGCCGTCATCCAGCAGCTGCTGGCCGGCAATCTTACGGTGACGCAGACGGCCACCATTGCCAATCTCATCGTGACGGGTGCAGCCCACTTCTTCAAGGTGATTATCGACGAAATCAAGGCTGCAGGCGGCAGCTGGATTATCACACCTGCCGACCCATTCACGGTGGACCTTGTGGAAGACATCACCATCAACGGTGTGCCAGGAAAACGTCTGTTATGGCGAGCCACTGATGGCGAGCGGAAGCGTGCCAACAAGTGGCAGGCCGGTGACCAGGCACTGTGCAAGACCGACAACCTCGCCAAGGGTGCGAGCTATAACGTGTCGAACAAGTACTACTGGAGTCTGGTTGCCGCCGTGAGTTCCTCACCCGTTCAGCGGCTGTTCAACGGAGTGGCAGCCGACTGCCACTACATCGACATCTATTGCGGCAGCGGCGAGACACAGGACAACATCCCGACAGACGGTAACGACGTTCCGCTGTGGCACTACGCCGGAGACCCGAGAGATGCAGCCGCTGGTGACAGCGTGGCGATGCTCGGCCATCGCGGGAATGACATCCCCCGTCAGAGTGCCTTCTACATCGCAGCCTACTCATCGATAGACGCAGGTGTGACGGCTCCCGTGTTCGCCTCGTATGAAGGCATCAAGACCTTTGATTTGGCGCAGTACCGCAAGACCTACAAGGATGCGAACGGCGCCTCCTTCTACGGTCGGTTCTTCTCCACCGCCACCGACTCAGACAACCCCACCGACATTGAGGACATGCTGACGGGCTCAGAGCTGAAGATTATCTACGGCGAAGGTTCGCCACTGGTGACGCAGCCAGAGCAGCACTGGACGCAGGCCGACCGCCAGACCTATGTGGACCGGTGCTTCTACTACGATATCTCGATGGAACCTGCGCTTGATGGCGGCAGGTTCTGGAAGTGGACGATGCAGGCTGGAGAAGAAAGCCCGACGTTCAGCTGGGAGCACGTCACCGACGGCGACACACTGGCGGCCTTGGAGAAGATTGCCGATGTGGCCAGCGACTCGAAGCTGACGGGCGGCGGCGAGAAGACGCGCGTGCTGCTCAACTGGAAAGACTCCCGGGAATACTACACGCAGACCATTGCCGCAACGCCGGTAGAGATGACGACCTCCGCCGAGAGCTGCATGGGCAGCACCTTCGCGGCCATCTATCAGGCAGCGCAGACTGCATGGACTGCACTCTGCAGATACCTGAACGGCGACCAGGCATTCGACGGCGGTCTGCAGGATGCTCCGCTGTGGATCAGCGCGACGCTCGATGCTAACCGGGTGAAGAAAGAGGCTGCTGCAGACCCTACTAAGTGGAAAGCCTGCCTGCTCACCACGACCGTGCTGCCCACGCTGAGCGAGGTGCAGGGCGAGACGGCTGCCGACAGCTACCGAAGAAAGTGGTCGGCGTTCTACGAGGCCATGGCCACGCTCGCCGCCGCACAGCTGAAGTGGCAGGAGAAGAAAATCGACGAGATGGGCGACGACGGTTTTCTCGATCCTGAGGAGAAGGCCTCGCTGCGTCAGATATTCAGTGCAGAACTGCAGCGCTATTTCCGTATGCTCGACGACTTCAACTCCCTCGGTGGAACGAGCGCGCACTATGACGATACGCATACGCTTTCGAATATCGTCATCGCCCACTTGAACAACTTGGGAACATACCTCGACGGCGAGCAGCTCGTCTATATGACCACCACCGTTGCCCAAGGCGGCAACCCGAGCCTGTTGTGCCTGTTTGAGTACGACAGCGAGACGGGAGGCTACAAGCCGACGGAAGACATCTCTGTCGTTTCGGGCAAGACGTACTACAAGCCCGAGGTAGACGAAATCACCTGGGAAGTGAACAGCGAGATGCGTGAAGGCCTCACTGATGAAATGTTCTACCCTGCCTCGATGGAGAGTGGGGACAGAACCGGCTACCCCCGTTGGCTTCTGAAAGAAAACGAGACGCAGAGCCAGGTCGTAGAAGATAAAGAATGGGACTACTTTTGGAACAAATACTGGAGTGCCGCAAACACCATGGAGGCGAACCTCGCCAAAGCTCATCAGAAGGCCGTCGACGAAGCCGTTGATGAACTGCAGACGCAGATATTCATTCAGGCGACCGCTCCGACGAACTACAAGGCCGGTGACCATTGGTACCAGCCGACGACGCTCAAAAACCCCGTGACGGGCGCGAACGTGAGTCAAGACTCAAACGGCAACCCCATCTATAACCACTACATTGCCGTGGTGGAAAACAATACCCTGAAGTGGAAGCTCGTGAATGCTGCCACGACCTCCGTGTTCTCGCAGCTGGCGAACCAGATATACCAGGCGGTGTTCGACTCGACGAATGCCTCGAGTCTGGTGATGCGTGCCAACAGCATTGAAAGCACGGTGTCGAAGATATCGGAAGGCTCGCAGAACCTGCTCATCAACAGCCACTTCGAATATGGTACCGACCACTGGGCCGCCTATAACAGCGCCACCATCTCGGTGGTTGAACAGTCGGGACTTCCCGGCATCTTCGCACATTGCCTGAAGGTGCAGACCTCGTCGGGCGCAATACGAGGCATGCAGTTCTCGACGACACAACAGCCCTACATTCTGCTGGAGGAAGGCAAGACCTACACCTTCTCCTTCTGGGCGAAGGCCGACGCGAGCAAGCGCATCTACGTATATCGCGGCACATCGAATCTCGGTTTTTTCACGATTGGTACCGACTGGGACCGATACGGCTACTCCATCGAAGGAGACGGTAAGAGTCTGACCTTCTACGTGAGAGACAACAACGCCTCTGATGCCGTCACCTTCTATCTGGTGGGCCTGCAGCTGGAATGCGGTTCGCGCTCCGACTGGCAAGACTTCGGTGGTGAGCCCGTTATGATGAAGTCGCAGATTCTGCAGCTGGCCGACAGGATATCGATGGGCGTGTTCAAGGACGAAGCCCGCAAGGCCGGCATCGACATTGAATATGACGCGCAGACCGACAGCGGCACCGTGACGCTGGATGGCGACAAGGTGATTGTGGAGGGCGACCTGGACGTGAAAGGCCTCACGACAGAAAATGTGACCATCGTAGAGCGAAACCATTCCGTTCCGACCATCATCAACATGGGCATCGTCTCAGAGAACGACAACAACCCTGTTAAGATCAAGTCGGTGCAAGTGAGGGCCGTGAACATCGCAGGCACGGCAGGCGCGACTGGCGTTGCCGAAACGGAATACGGTGGAGACTTTAGCCACATGGTCGTGTTGCCGTTCTACGACAGTCTTGTTGGAAGCGGTTCAGGATGGCCAGCCTCTGACGACAACCTGATTAGCTTCAATACGTCTGGCATGCAGTCCTCCAATCCTCTCTATGGAAACTTTGCCCTTCACGCTGATACGAACGTCGATCCGTCGCAGCGCCGCGTCGTTCAATGGAAGCAGAACGGTACGCACCTCACTATCACCAATGAGGTGGACTACTATTGTCAGAACTTCAAAGAGATAGAAAATGGAGGCTATGACAACAACGCCCGTTCTGCCATCTCGAGATACCTTCTGAACAGAGCTGTGCTGGTTGTCGCAGACCCACGAATCGTTTGCCAGCAAAACACCGTGTATGTGCAAGGCAGAACGACAGAGCCATACATCGGCGGCTATCGCGTTTATGCCCATCGCGGAAACACCGCACAAGGCAATGACATCAAAGGCCATGCCGGCTGCTTGTCGTGCGGTGGCTATAACGCCAGGTTCTGCGTGCTGTTGCCAGGACAAACCCTCAAACTCCGTTCCCAGTTGATGACGCTGGAAAACCACACCGTTCTCACTTGGGTGGTGGAAAACCCGACAGATTTCGACGTGATGTATCATGCTGCCAGTTCGCAAGACCGACGCCGCATGACACTCTGCTTCAGCAGGGGCTGTACGACGGATAACGACGTGGTCGGCATCTATGCGAACAATGTCGCCTTCGACCCGTATGCTACTCCTGAAGCCGTGAAGGATGCCATCATCGGCTCCAAGGAGGCCAACTACTACGACAACAATAGTTATTATTGTCTTGATTTCTAACCCTATAAACCCAAAAAAGTATGAAGTATTTTGATTTGATTCTTGGAACCATCCTTGGTTGGTTCGACAACGAGATGTTCAGTCTCTCGTTTGCATTGGTATTAGCACAACTCGGTTTCCTTGGAGCAGAGCCTATTGCTGATGTTCCCATCTCGAGCGTGGCCTTCTTGGCTTTTTGTGTCGGTACTATAACGACCGCGGTTTTGCTCGTCGGTACCGGAATAGTTTGCCATCGGCCGTACAACTGGCGGTCACTGTTGGCGAGTGTTCTTGGAGCAATCATCGGCGTCGGCCTTATGTGGCGCTGCATCATTGTCTGTTAACATGCGTCATCTAATGGACACCGTACTGACCTTCCTGCGGCAGTGGGAGAGCGATAAGTGGATACACACTATCGCCTTCCTGCTGCTGGCATGGGCGGTGGCGAGGCTGACGGGCTGCTGCGATGGTATCGCAGCCTACGGAACCGCCGTGCCAAAAGTGATTGGCGCCGTCGTTTCCGCAGTGCTGGCCGTAGGGAAGGAATGCTACGACAAGAAGACGCAGGGCCTGTTTGATAGGCAGGATCTCTGGGCGTCGTGGTTTGGGGTTGGACTGTACTTGATGATGGACCTGCTATGAGTGAGATAGGGCTGTACGTGAAAGGCAAACGCGTTGTCGGGAACTTCGTGGTGCTGGATATCGGCCGCGTGTCGTCGACGATGACTCCACTCGAGACGAACGAGCTGGAGCGACTTGTTCACACGCTGGCGGCCTCGAAGTTTGCCGAGCGACCTGCTCCGAGCGACAGAAGAGGTTTTCCATATACGCTCCCCATTACATTGGGTCGCTGAGAGTTTAGAGTTTAGAGTTGAGAGTTTAGAGTCAGTTTATAGTTTATAGTTTATAGTTTCTAGTTTAGAGTTATGACATTCTCCGAATTTCTGAATGCCACGTTCGTAGAGAACGAGGGCGTGACTGAGGAAGGCCAATGGCGGGCGAAACATATTGCTGCCCTGCAGGATGGACTGCGGCAGCTGCTGAAGTTGAGCGGCCACAGCGACGTGGATGCCGCTGCCGACGGCACGGCCATCAACGACCTCGTGCTATACAAGGCCGCGAACTCCAATAAATGGACGGTGAAGAAACTGTCGGACATCAAACCCACGATGGACGAACGTCCCACGCAGGGCAGTACGAACCCCGTGGAGAGTGGCGGCCTTTATCTATCTCTGCAGGCACTGGAGACCGCTATTGCCAGCTGTGCCAGCGCTACTGACGTGACGGCCGCCCTCAGGCGCATCGCCGCCATCGAGCAGCAGCTGGCCGAAGGCGTCGGTGCAAGGACGCTGGGAGAGCTGGAGAATGTGGCCGACGACCTGGACGAAGCACCTGCAGGCGACATGGTGCTCGTGCAACTGAACGGGCAGCAGCAGGTGACACGCATGGATCTGGCCACGCTGATGGCATTGATGCAGCCCACTACATACTCGATGAAGATCGTGAACCTGCTACCGCAGAACACACTCTCCATTACAGACAGCGACGCATGCCAGCTCCGCTTCAAGGTGATGAGTCAGGTGAAAGACAACACGATTGCCGACTCGGATTTTACCGACACCGGAGAGCAGGCCGACGTTGTCGTGGAAGTGCGCAACGGCAACGGCGACTACGTCCGGCGCACCACTCTGAACAGCATAGACACAAATGTGGAGCAGCGTGTGGACGTGCGCGACTGGCTGGAACTGGGCAGCAACAGCATTAGAATTAAGGCCACTGGTATCAGTTTTGACACGCAGGCCACCTTTGTCTACACGGTTCAGGTGTCATCGTTGTCACTCGACATCTCTCTGTTCGACTGGACGACTCCCGTAAGTGCTAACTTCCAGTTGCCTTACAAGGTGAGTGGCAACGTGTCGAAGACTCTTTATGTAGAGATATCGAGTCAGGATGGCAGCTACCACCGCGACTATGCGCTGGATCTGGGCACGACCGTCAACAGCCAGTCGGCCCGCTACCTGCCTCTGTCGTTTCCCGGCACGACCGGCATCTATATGCTCACGGCGTGGCTGGAGTCGGACGACGGTCTTGTGGCGACGCAGAAACAGACCGTGCAGTTTGCCTGCCTCGTTGAGGGCGACGTGGCAAAACTGCTCATCGTGAACAACGTGGCAGACAGCCTGACCAACTGGAGCGACAACCAGGTTATGGACTACGTGCTATACGACACGGCGACTACGGCATCGGCACTTACGCTGACCGTGACGCGTGCCGGAACGACCATCTACGCTAGCAGACAGACGGCCGTAGACCGCTCGCTCCACACCTTCACTCTGCCGTTGGAAGTGGACACAGGCGAGACGACGTTCGAGCTGCTGATTGCTGCCGACGACGGTGCAGCGAATCCCACAACCTTCGGTGAGTGGACGCTGCCGGTGGACAATGCCGTGAACTATGCTGCCACGGATGGCGCCGTGTTCTTCCTGAACCCCGGCACGAGGTCGAATGGCGATGCCAACAGGGAAAAAGTCATAAACGCAGTGACCGGCGAAGAAGTGGCAGTAGATTGGACAGGTGTGTCGTTTTCCCAGACCGATGCCTGGACAACCGATGAAAGCGGCCGTCGCTGTCTGCGGCTGAACAGCATGCAGAAGGCCGTCATTGACTATCAGGCCATAAGCCGGAATGTGGCCCAGGGAGCCGGCTTTACGCTGGAAGCCATGTACAAGGTGGAAAACGTCAGCAACTACGATGCCGCCGTCATCGACATCAGCAGGCGAATGACCGTTGGCAGCGAAGCCTTTAACGTAGGATTCCGGATAGAACCAGAGCGCGTCATGGTGGCCTCGGAGAATGCCCACAATGAGGTGACGCAGGAATTGCAGCTTGACAGCGGCGAGGTTCTGCATCTCGGCATCACAGTAATTCCTCGAGCCTACACCTATGACCTGAATGGCAGCGCCCAGTATCTGAATCTGGTGCGCATCTATGTGAACGGCCGAATTAACCGCGCTTTTGCCATCACCGATACCGATGTCATAAGCTCGCCCAACGGCATCAGCCTGGGCAGCGACGACTGCGTGCTGACACTGTATGGGATGCGCATCTACGACCGTGCACTGTCGCCTCGGGAAATGCGGCAGAACCAAGTGAACATGCTTGCCACGCCGGAAGAGAAAGCTCAGGAAAAACGGCTTGACGACGTCTACGATGAATCTGAGAAAATATCGTTTACGAAGGTCAGGGCCCTCGGCCTGAACTGCTTTGTCACGGACAAGCCATTTCCTTCACTCCGTGAGGACACAGACTACGATCTGGGCGGAGGGACCGACCGCAAGGATGTGACGCTCGAGTTGTATATTATGTCGGCCGTCTACAACTATATCAACCTGCACCCCATGCGGCAAGCAGGCCAGGGAACATCTTCAATGCGCTATTTCGAGTGGAACCAACGTCTGCGCACGCTCGACATGACAGAGGTCATATTTGGCCAGGACGGCACGGTGGTCTCCAAAAAGAAGATCACCATCTGGTCGTGGGTTCCCGACATCGCCGACCTTACGTTCAAGAAAAACTGGGCCAGCAGTATGCAGGACCACAAGGCCGGCAGCGTGAACACACTAACCGACCTGTGGAAACTGCTGGGCATGCAGAACGAGGCATCGAAGCTGGACAGCAAGGTGCGCATCAGCGTTTATCAGGAGCCTTTTGTCGGTTTCTACAAGAAAGAAGTCGGTGGCAAGACCACATACGTGTGTATGGGCAATTTCACCGGAGGCCCGCACAAAGGCGACAAGGGGTGCTTCGGCTACGATCTTTCGAAGTTTCCGGAGACATTGTCGATGGAGGGATGCAACAACGACCCGGTACTGACCAACTACAAAATGCCATGGGACTGGAGCCGAGTGCGCGTAGATACCAGCGACGACATCCTGGTGATGTATCGCACTGGTTACGATGCCGCGGGAGCCGCTCAGTGGACAAAAGCCTGGGAGCAGGACTTCGGTGCTGTCAGCAAGGGTGATGATGCCGCCACTGCAGCCGAGAAGTTGCGTCTCTTCATCGATGCTTACAACGTGGTTTACCAGAACAACCAGTATCTGGCACCATGGGAAGGCAGCGTGGCAGAACTGAATGCGGCTGCAACAGCTTGGAACGCAGCTCTGGCAGCCGGAACGATGACTCAGGAAGAATTCAGCGAGCTGACAGAACAGGAATACTGGCTGACTGCAGCAGAGGCTGATTACGATAAATACGACGTGTTTAACTATGACCAGTCAACCCGGCAGTTTGTCTTGGCAATCAACGACGATGGCACAAAAGTGAATGTGGCAGAGCTGGCAGCATAAAAGAAGGAAAAGATGACAAACAACGAAATCAACGAAGTGATAAAAGCCAACAGGCTGTCACGATTCAAAAGGGCGTTTGCAAGATTGTGGGAAGTGGCTGATGTCCTGCTAAACCGATGCTTCGGTTTTCTTATCGGCGCAAGCGACAACAATGCCAAAAACAAGTACCCCTATACATTTGGCTCGAAGAAGATCATCGATGGTACAGAGGAGGACACCGATGATGCCAAATTCCGAATGCGCGACGATGACACTGACACCATCAAGCGTTCCGACAACCAAGGAGCCGACCGCAAGCCGTACTGGGTGGAGTGGTTCGACAAGGACAAAGACGGAAATTATTACTTCAATGCAGCGCGAAGTGGATTCATGACACTGATCCTGAAAGCCTATTTCACTAACACTGACGATGAAGGCTTCGTGATGATGCGCCGTGTGCTGCAGGGCTTGGAAGAACTTGGCGGCTCGACAGCAGGCAGCCATCTTGACCGTCTCATGGCATGGCATAAGAAATACTATGAGGACGTGAAAGATGCTTTCCCCGCAGCTCTGGTGAATGACGACATGATGCGCTATGAGCGTGCGAAAGTGGCGCAGCTGGTCGGACAGTACAATGAAGTAGACCCGCTGACGCAGGAACTAGGCGACCACAAATCTACAGAACGAGGCTGGATGAAGAAGCGTTTCGTCTATATCATGTCGATGTTTTCCTTCGGCGACTTTGCTCATGGTGCAACTTCGGGTACTATCACTTTCCGACTGAACGGCACGGCCAATATTACCGTTGTGCCGTCGATTGCCATGTATCCGACGGCAGACGCCGGACAGACCATCCTGCGAGGTGCACGCACGATGCCGGGAGAAAGTTGCCAATTGTCGTGGACGGGTGTCGATCTCGACTCTTCGGTGTTGGGCGCCGACTGGCTGACAGATATAGGCGAGTGGTATAACATGCCCATCCGCAACGTGCTTACCGTGAATGCCCGCATGCTGAAACGCCTGATACTGGGCACGGCAGACCCAGCCAAGATGGCTGCCATGGCCATACAGATAACTGGGCTCACCGCCAACTGTGCATCACTGAGGGAACTGGATGTGCAAAACATAGCAACGCTTACCGGCGAGCTGGACATGCGCAACAGCAAACTCCTGCAGACGGCTAAGGCCGTGGGGACGCAACTGTCGTCATTGTTAATAGCAGATGGCGCTCCTCTCATCGATCTGGAATATCCGGCGACAGAGCAAAACATATTTTTGAGGGATCTGCCTCTGCTGGAGACATCGGGAGTGAACTATCAGGATTGTGCCGCGGTGGTAACACGATTCGTCGTCAGCAACTGTGCGAAACTCAAGCCGATGAAGATGCTGAGTGACATCATAATGGCACAGGAGTCTCAGGGCGCGAACCATGCTCTGCAAAGAGTGTATGTTGATGGTTTCGACGAGACCAGTGATGATGCCACCTTGCTCGACAACCTGGCAAAACTGGCAGAAGGATACCGCCCTGTTGACCGCGACGGTTACGATGATGCCACAAAGAGCGTACCGACGCTGAGCGGTACAATTAGAATGACATGCCCAGTCTACATGGACTCTATTGAAAAACTGCTCTCGACATTTGGACCTGGCGGTCTGAACATCGTATTCGATAGTGACAAGCTGTATATCCGATTCGAAGATCCGCGCGTGTGGGAGATCTGCGCCTACAACTGGGGCGACGTGGAGGATGCCCGCGGCAAAGTGATTGCCAGTGGCGAGCTACAGGGCAATGGCGATGTGGACGTGCTGGACGACTACGTGTTCGCTCCCGGTCTGGTGATTGCCGCCAGAACCGAGGACGGCGTGAGCATTCCGCAGAAGGCTGCACGCACCGTGGACTACCGACTGGAGATAGAAGTGGAGGGCGGCAGCGGCACCCCATGGGGAATGGACACCACGGGCGACAACGTGTTCCTGAAGGTGTTGCAGCATCCGAGCAACACCGCCACCACGACAGCGACGCATATCTCAGCCACGCCCAACAACTACGCGTCGGTGCTGACGAAGGAGGGGAACAAGTGGGTGGCCACGTTCCAGGCGACGAATGCCGCTCAGTACCTTCGCGTGGCGATCAGAGCTGCTGCAGGGGTGAAGCTGAAATGGAGCCTGACACCGCTTGCCACAGGCAATCCGGCATGGCAGCCTGTGGGCATCACTCAGGCACAGTGTGCCGCTGTTAGTTCCTTGGGGA
>JAFPZD010000011.1 GCA_017417465.1 Prevotella sp.
GCACGGTCACGAGCAGCGTCATGGCTGCGCGGAGCAAGTGGGGGGTCGTTGTTTTCATGAGTCTAATATAAGTTGAGAGTTAGGAGGGAGGGGAGGGTATTGGCTGCGACAATGTCGCAGCTTACGAGAAAGGCTAGATAGGAGAGGAGGGAGGAGGGAGGAGTATCAGGAGCAGAACTATCGACTTCTAACTCCTTCTAACTCCTTTTAACTCCTTCTAACTCCTTCTAACTCCTTCCGTTCTATTTATTCGGCATCACCACGTAGTTGACCACGGGATAGATGCCACCCTCGTCCTTGACGTAGTACCAGACGAGGTTCCAGAGGAACGGCTTGTGGTCGTCGTCCATCGAGGGTAGGCCGGGCACGGTGCCCTCGACGGTGAACTCCTTACTGATTTCGTGGCTCCACTCGTTGGTGTTGCCGTAGTTGAAGCCCACGCCGGCCTTCACACCATTCACCGTTGCCACGAGTTCCACCTCCACGTCGACACTTACCGAGGAACTTTGGCTGTTGCTGGTGCCGAGGCTGATGCTGCGGGTGTCGGAGCCGGTTGAACCAACCATCTGCTCAGCTACAACACCGTCGATCATACCCTTCAGGTAGGGATAGTCTTTGGTCTCATAGCGCTTGATGACGTCGTAGTTGATGGGATAGGTCCATGGCTGTCCCGGTGTGGAAGTCAGGTAGCGCTGCGGCTTGGCAATGCCCCTCTGGCTGGCGGTCAGTTTCATGTAGTCTTGCAAGCTCAAAGAGACGTAGGCACGTTTGCGCGGCATCGACACGATGAACTCCAGTCCGATCTCATCGGGGTCGTCGCTGTCCATAATCTCATAGCGGTAGGTATCGACCGGCGTGGCCTGCATCACCACCTTATGGTCAGTGTCAGCCGACGAGCTGTTGCCGTAAGAGATGGTGCTGCTATGGCCAGTGCTCTTGGAACCCGAGACGCTGACCGTCGTGGTGAACTCCACACCGCCCTTGGCCAGGAACGGAATGCTGTAGTCATACTCGTAACCGGCGATGACGGAGCCGCCCCATGTGTCGGACCTCACTTCCGTGTTGGTGGTCGAGTTAGTGACGCCCCACGTCGTGTTAGCTGAGCCAGCGCCAAGGTCGGCATAGTAGGGTGCGGCGGCGAGGGCGGCATAGATGCGCGGCTCAGTGAACGTCATCTCGTGACCTTTGTACCTGAACTTCTTGGGACGCTGGCGGTCGGAGAACTTGCAGAGCACGGGGTGTGCAAGGTATTCTGTCACTCTCTCGGTGTTGAAGTACCTGACAGCCTGCTCATTACCCCATCCGAAGAGTGTCGAGCAGAGCGTTGCGTTCGATTTCACGGTCTTGCCGTCAGCATCTAACCAGCTCTCAAACAGCTTGGTGTTGCTGCGAGGCACCGTCCATCCACAATATATATAGTGGTCCTCGAAGAACACGAGGGTCTCCTTACCGTCATGCTCACTTGACTGCACGGCAGCGATGGCATCGGCCGAGATGCCATAGAAATTGTTCTTGGTTTGTGGCAGCATCTGGAACTGATAGACCGGTTTTCCCTTGTCCCAACGCCACAAGCCGTCGCCGACAATGAGGTCAGGAGCGTAGCTGCGCCCACGGAAGTAGCCGATGACCAGGTTCAGGTTGCCCGTTTTGCCACGGTAGGCACCGGTAGGGAAGCAGTCGACTCTTACCTGCTCCAAAATGGGAATCTCTTGCAGTTTCAGGGTCGTTTCATTATAATACAGGCGGAACACATCGAGGAATCCGTAGGATGCTGTATTATTGTCGGTAGGTGATATTTGACCACGTGTCAGGACCACAATCTCGGGCGTTTCGCTGTCGCTGAGGTAGCCCGCCTTCACGTCGCAGAACCAACCGGGGACGCCAATAAACTTTGTGAAGATGGGGTCTTCGTTGATGTGACCTTTGTCGTAGACATAGACAGTGGTCTGGAATATGGCCGTATAGGCAACCACTACGATGTCCTCGATGCCGTCGCCGTTGACGTCGGCCACGTCGAAGCGCAGGTTAGCCCAACCGTTCAACAAGTTGTCGGCACCTCGATAAGATTGTTCGCGGAGGCAGCGGAGGGTGGAGCCGTCGAAGATGGCCAGCTTGTCAGCCACGTTCATTACAATTTCCTCCACGCCGTCGCCCGTCATGTCTTGAATGCAGTTGAGGTTGAAGGCACGGGCGTAGAACTGGTACCAGAAGTCGGACAAGTAAGTTGCATCCTTGAAGCTGCTGTTCGTTCCCGGCTGAACTCTCCAGTGCGCAGTGGTATAGCCCTTTTTCATTTCCCATTCGTAGGGCGTGCCGTCGGCGTTGAGCAGCGCCTTCTTCGTGTAGTTGCTCAGCATGCCATGGCTCTTCGTCGAGTCGCCAAAGATGGTGATGTAGACCGTGCCATCGCCGGCCACAGCAGGGGTGTCGGTGTACTTGTTGTCAGCGGTAAAGTGTACCCTGAACGGGCGGCTCCAGCTGGCATAGACCACGTTCTCGTAACCGTCGGCATTGCCTTGAGCGGCTACCTTGCGCAGGTGGTTATCTCTCTTGGCACCATTCACATCCAGAGGCACCAGCTGCTTGCCATCAGCATTCCAGCCCGAAGAATCGTTGGTCTTGTAGATGATGCCCGATCGCTGCTCACACTGTGGAGCTTCGTCGCGGGTATCTACCCAGGCACTGTAGTCGAAGAAGACGCTGTAGCGTTCGGAGCCGTAGGAATAGTAGTTGCCGAGGGGGCCGTTGTCGTTCACCAGCTGCATGGGCATCTTCTTGGGCGAAGCCACTGCGCTCAGGGTGTCAGCCCTGAACTTCTTCTGCAGCATCTCCTGATAGGCTGAGGGAGCGGGACGACAGCCACGCACGTTGAAGGCGCTGCGCATGTCGTGGACGACCATCGGCTTGAAGCACGAGTCAGTAGCACTGATTTCGAAGGTGACGGGGCGTCCGTGCTCGATGGTGTTGCGGGTGAGCCATGCGCCGGTCCCTTTTGCGCCTTCCTTAACGCCGTTGGGTTTGATGTAGCCGTTTGCCATCAGGTTCAAGTGGATGGAGTCGATGTCCTCTTTCAGCATCATGGGCCAGTTGTAGCTGTGGTCCTTGAGGATGTCGCCAAAGTTCTTGGCGTCGCCATTCATGTCCTTCATGAAGGCATACATCTCGTCGATGCTGGGCATCTCCCAGCCTGCGGGCAGCGCCATGCGGGCGGCCTTCGTGGTGTAGTAGGCCTTGCCATCAGCTTCGAACACGCCGGCACCTAAGTTGTCGACGTATGACCAGACCCCAGGGTCGCTGGTTCTGATGATACCTGGCATGCTAACTGCATGCAGGTCCTCGAGCATCCAGAGCATGTCGCCGGCACGGACGATGGGGTAGTTGTAGCCGTCCTTGTCCTGACAGCGGAAGAAGTCGAACGTCACGGGGTGCGACGAATCGGGGCTGAGGTGCATAATGGTGCGCATGCCGTCGCTGGTACCGTCGAAGCGAAGGAGGTCGCCCATACTGTACTGCATTGTCACAGCGCCGTCGCTGCTGACGTCGAAGTTGCCGGCCATGAGGTTGGTGATGGCCACGATGTCGCCAATGCCCACCTCACCGTCGCCGTTGACGTCGGAGCGGGTCTTCAGGCCAGCATCGGTGTTGCTGCCGGCCATCACGTTGGTGATGGCGACGATGTCGCCGATGCCTACTTGGTTGTCGATGTTGACATCGCCCTTACGCATGGCTGCCGCCACGTCGATGAGGCGCAGGGTGGCCGAGCCGCTGAGTGTCACGGGTGCGATGTCGGGGTGCGTCAGGTTGGTCACGGTCACGCTCTCAGCTGTGGTGGCGTCGCCACGTCCAGCAAAGGTGAGCTCGATGACGTCGGCTGCACTTGCCGTCGTCACAGTGGTGAGCACGGTCACGAGCAGCGTCATGGCTGCGCGGACCAAGGGGGTTGTTGTTGTTCTCATACGTATACCAAATTTATTAGTGAATGGATTCGAGTTGGTCGGACGAGTCCGGTGAGGGTATCCGCCATAGGGCATTCCTCGTTGCAAAGGTAGCAAAAAAGGGCGGAACGGCCAAATTTTTGGGTTGTAAAATCGAGGAAAACATCAAAACTCTACACTTTTTATTCAAAACTCTACACTTTATTTTCAAAACTCTATACTTTTTGGGGCGGAAAAGTTTGGATTGTTAACCAAATGGCCTCGCAGAGGGGGTGAAAAGGCTAAAAACGGTGTTTTCGGGGAAAATTGACTGGTGTGGGCCGTGTTTTTGCCGATTCCATCGAAAAAGTGGGGGGAGGATGAGGAGAGAGGGGCTGACGGCGGGATGGAGGAGAGCGGGCCCGACGGAAAACCGTCGGGAACGGCGGCTCAGAGCAGGGGGGCGGCGGCGAGGAGAGGGGTGGGAGTCCTCTCGGAGAGGGGTGGGAGTCCTCTCGGAGAGGGGTGGGAGTCCTCTCGGAGAGGAGTGGGAGACTTCTCGGAGAGGAGCGGAAGACTTCTAGGAGAGGGGTGGGAGTCCTCTCGGAGAGGAGTGGGAGACTTCTCGGAGAAGTGTAGGAGACTTCTCGGAGAAGTGTAGGAGACTTCTCGGAGCAGGATGGGACACTTCACGGACCCCTATAAGGACGGCCGTGCGTAAAGCTTGTGGAGAATGCCATAGAGGCAGCCGATGACAGCGTAGTAGAGGCAGACCTGCACCACCGTGGGATGTAGGTTTGTGATGCTGGCCAAGGGCAACTGTGCTACGATGTCGAGGAAGGCATTGAGCAACTTCACCACCCATCCTAACAATGTGCCGAGGGGCGGGAAGATGAGTGCGCACAACGTGCCGTAAAGAATCACCGTGGCTGCCGGGATTACGACGAAGTTGGTTAATAAGAAATAGGTGGGAAAGCTGCCGAAGTAGTACGCCGTCAGTGGTGCTACTCCCATCTGGGCTGCTAACGAGACGGTGGCTAAACTCCACAGCTTGTTGAGGAAGGGATGGCGGAAACGGAAGTCGGGACCTTGGATGCCCTCGAACAAGGGCAGGAACAGCAGTATGGCGAAGACTGAGGCGAACGACAGCTGGAAGCTGACATCGAAGAGTGAGCGTGCGTTTATCAACAGCATGACGATGGCTGTGAGGCACAACGCGTTGACTGACATCCTGTCGCGTCCGCCGATAGAGAAGATAGCATAGACGGTGAGCATGGTGGCCGAGCGGACGACGCCCGGCGAGAGACCTGTCACGAAGGCGAAAGCCCAGATGCACAGCACCAGGAGCAGCTGCACCAGCCACGAGCGTCGGCGCCGCCCAGTGATGCTCATCAAGAGGAAGTAGATGATGCCGAGGTGCAGTCCGCTGAGTGCCAGGATGTGGGAGGCCCCGGCTACGGAGTAGGTCTGCCGCAACTCGTTGGTGAGTGCCGACTTGTCGCCGAGCGTCATGGCTGCCAGGACAGCGTATTGCTCGTCGCCGACGTTCAGCAGGCGGTAACGGCTCAGCAGACGGTGGCGCAGTAGCAGTGCCCGTAGCCTCACCCGCTGCAGTGGTGATAGCTGTTGCAGACCGTTGCCCCCAGGCTGCCAGCCGTCCCAGCGTACGAAGTGCCCGTCGTTCAGCCGCACCGTAAGGGCGTCGCCAAGGGTGAGCTGTCGGCTCAGTGAGTCTTTCCAAATATAGCAACGACGCGTCTCGCCGAGGCGTGGCAGCGTGAGGTCCATCATCAGCGTCTTGGGCTTCTCGGTAGGCTCTGACATCACGACGGCCTCAAGGCCTCCCTGGATGCCTTCGGCCGAAGGGGCGTCGCCTAATCCCTCGGGGTAATGTCTTTGACTTGATTCGGCCAGCAGGCCCATCTCGAAGAAGGCGGCACAGATGACAAGGCTCTGGACGACAGGTGTGCGGCGCAACATCCATGCTGCCACCAGCGTAGCCACAAGGAACGGCACGACAGGTAGCGGCAGCGTGGCATAGTGGGCCACGACGATGCCACCCATCAGGCAGACGCTGAGCTTCAGCAGAGGGGCGTAGAAATGGTGCTTTCGTTTCATGCCAAAAGGTTACGAATTGGAGCTAATGCCACACTTTCAGGCGCAAAATTACAAAGTAAAGGCGAAAGACGCAAATAATTTCGTAAAAGATTTGGCTGTTCGTGGCTTTTTTCGTAACTTTGCACCCAAACTTCTTTTTTAACTAATCAAAATTAAGTGTCTATGAAGCGATTGTTTACTTTAGCACTGTTGGCCCTCGTCCTTGGAGTGACAGGTGCCAACGCCCAGGGCCTGCGCAAGACGTGGGACTTCCGCGACGGCTTCAGCCAGCGGACTATCAATGCCCTGAAGGGCGATCAGGAGGAGTTTGGTGACAGCAAGTACTGGCGTAACTACGAGAGCGACGCCACGAAGTCTGACGAACAGCACTTCTGGAACGCCTCGAAGGAGGCCAAGAACGGCGATGGCTTTGCCTGTACACACAATGGCGGCCAGGAGAAAGTGATTCCCGAGCTCGACGGTCTGGTGCTTGGCATGTCGAACGCCAAGAAGTTTGTCGTCACCTACAATGGCGCCCAATCTCCAAACGAGTTTGAGTCGGAGGGCGGCCCCGCCTTAGGTGAGCCGATTCCTCACGGCAACAGTTACGTATGGCTGAACGGCAAGAACGAGACCATCGCCTTCCAGGCCGAGGTGAACCAAACGATTAAGATCGGTGTGGAGTCGCATGCCGTCAACCGCACTAAGTTGGGCGAGGCACGTGGTATCTCGCTGAGCACCAGCGCCGGTAGCCTTGAGCTGACGGCTGGTAACCCCGTGCCAACGTACTACACGGAGTGTGAGTGGGAGCTGACGGGTAACGATGGCGACGTGGCCACCGTGACACTGAAGTCGACGAATGGCTGCCACATCTACTATATCATTGTTGGTGCAGGCGACGACCCTAATGCTAACAAGACGCAGGTGGCTTATCTCACCGCTGGTGACGCTACGGCAGAGGCTGCCTATCAGGCCCTGTCCGCTGACGAGAACTACGTGGTAACCGCCCTCGACGCTGCCGCGCTGACCGCTGACCAGCTGCAGGCTTACCCGGTGACCGTGGTCAGCCCCGCACTGCCTGCCGACCACGCTGCCGTCAACGTGCTGAAGGATGCCCTGACGTTCACGCCCATCGTCAACCTCAACCCGGCACTATATGCTGCCTGGGGCTATGGTGAGGCCTACGACAGTGGTCTGCCCATCGGTCTGGTGACCAACCAGAAGAGCGAACTCTTTGCTGGCTTCGCCGAGGATGCCTTCTTCATGGATGGCGATGCCGTCATTCTGCAGCTTGCCGAGGCCTCGACATTGCAGGCCATTCATCTTGGCGACTTCTTCGATGGCGACCAGATGCCCCTCGTCGACGGTAACGACCAGACGGCGCCCATGGCCCACATCCACAACCCCTATCACAATGCCTACATCTACGTGGCCTTCGCTGACGATGCCAATGAGAGTGGCAAGCAGCTGTTGCTGAACGCCGTGGAGATGGCCAAGGGCTCGAAGAGCGACGTCGAACAGACGCCTGCCCCGAAGATTTCGATGAGCTACAAGGACCAGCAGACCATCGTCTCGCTTGCCATGGCTTCGAGCACTCTGCCCAAGCCGCAGATTTTCTACACTACCGATGGTAGCACGCCTACGCTGAACAGCACGCTCTATACCGAGCCGTTCACCGTCTATAACCCCAGCTACGTGAAGGCTGTGGCCCTGGCCGAGGGCTATCTGCTGAGTGAGCCTGCTGAGGCTTACGCCGAAATCTTCTCGCAGCCTGCTACGCCGACGCTCACGCAGACCTATGAGGATGGCAAGACCATCGTCGAGATGAGCTGTGCCACACCCGGCGTCGACATTTGGTACAACTATCAGGATGCCATTGAGGAGCCCGACACCACGAAGTCGATGAAGTATGTCGAGCCGTTCGCACTGTCGTTGCCCGCCACGGTCAACGTATTCTCAGTTGCCGGCCAGCAGGTGTTCTCTGAGATAGCCACCCAGCGTGTTGTGGTGAAGAACGTCAAGGTGCGTCAGGATCAGATTGGCCTGTTCGATGCCAACCCCGATGACTGGCAGAACGGCGGTGGTTCTACCGTCTACTACTTCTCGTGGGGAAAGAGCGCACGGAGCATCTACGACACCACCCAGGAGGGCACGACGACCACCGACCCCGAGACGGGCGACGAGATAACCGTCTATCCAGAGCTTGACTACGAGTACTATGTGCCAGCCAACGAGGAGAACTACTGGGAAGTGAAGTCGAAGGGCCAGGTGATGATCTACCAGGTGCTGACGGCAGGCATGGATCCTGGTAATCCCGACGGCTACAACCCCGAAACGGCAGGCGACATCGTGTCGTATGCCGGCATTACGAAGAACGACATTCAGTTCGGTGGTAAGACTAGCGGCGAGCCCTGCACGGGTGTTATCCAGTCGCTGAAGAAGTTCCAGGGCCCGTTCGACGTGCTGACCTACGTGGGCACGGCTGCTGGTGGTGACAACGTAGGCCGCATGCAGCTGCAAGTGTCAACCGACAGCTTGGAGTGGACGAACCTTGGCGACGAGATGACCACATCGACCGTCAAGCGTCTGTGGAAGAGCTACACCCGCAGTTACGAAGGCACCGACGAGGTCTATGTGCGCATCACGCAGGCCGGCGGTGGCTCCAGCGTCCAGATCTACAACATGTACATCCTTAACGAGGGTGAGCAGTCGCTAGCCCTGAAGGAGCAGTACGAGCAGGAGTTCCGTGACATTGCCGGCGATGGCATTGCTGACGTTCAGCGCAGCCACATCGGCACCGCAGCCATCTATAATATAAATGGTACGCGCGTGAGCAGTCTGCGCCACGGCTTGAACATCGTGGTCGGCAGTGACGGCACGGCTAAGAAAGTGATGAAGTAAAGAGTGAGAACAGTTCCCCTTGGCGGCCAGGCACGACAACGTGGTGGTTGCCAATGGGATCTGACAGGAAGTACGAGGCCTGACCTCTGTCGTTGAGCAGGATGACCTGCTGCGTGCGGCAGAGGTCAGCTTTTTGTGTGCTGCACAGCAGCGTGCCCTCGGCAACAAAACTGCGCTGCAGATCGCCGGAGAGCTTGAAGAGCGTGACGGCGCCGGGCTTCATGAAGCCACGAATACCTACGCCGATGCCCGACTCGAAGTGCGTGTCGAACTCGTAGCGCTCCACCATGTTCAGCGGGATGGTGCAGTGAGCCATCAACAGTTCGCCGTTCTCGATGTCGATGTGGGCGGGGTTGGCCTGAAAACCACTGACGCCTGTCAGGGCCTTCACGACGGTCATTGTCAGCAAGGTGGGTACATCGCCCTCGCAGCCTGCGACAATGCCCTCGCTGTTCAGGCGTGCCAATGCCAGACAGCCCGTGTTGTGGACGGCCGTCAGCAGGTCGAAGCACCGCAGGGTGAAGCCACTGAGCCGGTGGCGGCTGACGATGGTCTTCAGCGCGTCATAGATGCGCTCTGCGCCGGGAAGGTAGTCTTGCGGGGAAGAAGACTGGGGCTGGGCAACGTCAGTCTCGCCGATGGCCTCAAAGAGTTCGTGCATGGGAATGCTGACCAAGTCGATACCGAGTTGTTGGCTTACGACAGCAGGGTCGGCATGGCTGGCGATGAGCCAGTCGGACGGTTCGCCGATGATGCCGAGACGCGTGCCACGCAGTTGGCCACGAGCCTCGCCGACGGCTGCCAGCAACCGCAGGCGCCTGCTGATGTAGTCGGCACTGCCGTGGACAATCTCGCCCTTGATGGCGTGCTGCCTCAGGTAGGACAGAATCTCCATCGACGCTGCCAGTGAGTTGCTTTTGCCCGACGTCAGCAGGCAGAATGGCTGCGACGACAATGCTTGCAGCCGAGGCAGCAGACGGCGGAAGAGGCCCTCCGTGCCGCCCGTGCGTACATAGATGACACTGAGAGCGTGGCTCCCGTAATCGTCGTAGCAGTTGCCCTTGAATGAAAACTCAAGGTTCAGGCTGTTCAGAAAGTCTTTGGTAACGGCCTCAACGGCTTGTTCGTCGTGAAGCTCTGAGGTCAGGGTGTAGATGGCAATGCCCATGCTTTCACTTTTTCTCGCGGTATTCGCTGGGCGACATGCCCAAGTGCTTGCGCACGTAGGAGCCGAAGTGCGACATGTTGGCGAAGCCCATCTTGGCAGAAATCTCCTTGATGCTCAACTCTGTGTTACGCAGATAGAAGCGAATCTCCTCGATGGTGTACTGACTTACCCATTCCGAGGCCGTCTTGTCGCTGTACTTCAGGCAGAGCATGGTGAGGTATTTGGGCGTAATGGCCAGTTGGTTGGCATACGTGTTGATGGGCTGGCGCTTGATCTTACTGGTAGAGATGAGGCTCAGGAAACGGTTGAACAGCAACTTTCCCTGCGACAGCTTGTGTTCCTTCACCACGCCGTGGAGGTCCTCAAGCAGGAAGCACAGCTCCAGAAGCAGGGCACGCAGCAGTGCCTGCAGAATTTCGTAGGGCGCCTGACGGTCGGTTCGCTGCAGCTTTGAGTGGATGATGGCATAATAGAAGCCGAACTCCTCCTGACTGACCGTGGGCATGCTGATGACGTTCACCTGATTGACATAGATGGCGTGGTGCCACAACTCAATGCGGTCACGCAGCAGTGCCTGAATGATATGGTCGGAGAGGCACAGTATCTGACAGCGGAAGTTATCCGAGAAGTCACAATTGTCGATTCTGATGTTGGGGGGACAAACAAGGACATCGCCTACACCTATCTTCATTGTCCGCTCGCGGGCACACAACTGCATGTCGCCGGCGTTGCATAATACTATCAGATTGGTCATTGGCTTGAGAGGGTAAAGACGTGTTAAGTCCTTTACGTTTTCATAGACAGCTACGTCCCCGTCGTTGTAATCTATGGGGAAATTGCTGAACTCTATGTACCCTCTTTGGTCTTTTTTGCTAAGGTAGGCCATATCGTTCCGGTTTTAGGTTGCAAATATCATCATTTTTTTTTATATAGTGGTGTACAAAACGCGACAAATGTTAACGACAATTGCCACTAATTCCGTTATTGAACAATAAAAAGCCTATATCGAACACTTTAAAGGTGTTCTACGTGCTCTATTTTGTTAATGACGATTGGGCTTTAGTCTAGGAGGGAAGGAGGTGCAAGAGACCTCCCCTAACCCCTCGTGTAGGAGGGGGATAAGTTACCTTTTCCGCTGGAGGTCTATCTTATCTCCCTCCTGCAGGAGGGGTTAGGGGAGGTCATTCGCGGGAGTGGCTTCCTTGGCTTTGGGGTAAAGAGGATCAGACGTACTCGTGGGCGACGCGGCGACCTTGCAGTACGGCGACGGCGTTGAGTGCGAGCGCCTCCAGCTCGTCCTCGCCGGGATAAACGTAGAACGGTGCGAGGAATCCCACGCGATTGCGCAGACGCTTGATGATGTACTCCGAACGAGCCATGCCACCTGTGATGAGGATGGCGTCGATCTTGCCATAGAGGACGGCGGCCTCCGAGGCAATGGCCTTGGCTACGTGGTAGATCATGGCGTTGAAGATGAGCTCTGCGTGGCGGTCGCGGTCCTCGACAATCCGGCGTTCCACCTCACGGGCATCGTTGGTGCCGAGGTGAGCGTTGAGGCCAGCCTGTCCGGCAATACGCTTGAGGAGGTCGGCCTCGCTGTACTTGCCGCTGAAACAGAGTCGTATGAGGTCGCTGGCAGGCAGCGATCCGGCACGCTCAGGCGAGAAGGGTCCCTCGCCATCGAGGGCGTTGTTGGCATCGACGGCGCGGCCGTGGTCGTGTGCGGCTACCGAGATGCCTCCTCCGAGGTGACAGATGATGAGGTTAAGTTCCTCGTATTCGCGTCCCTGCTCTGCGGCGAATCGGCGTGCAATGGCCTTCTGGTTCAGTGCGTGCCAAATGCAGATGCGGTTCATCAAGGGCGAGCCCGAGATGCGTGCGTAGTCGTTCAGCTCGTCGACTACACCGGGGTCGGCAATGAACGAGCGGCAGCCGGGAATCTTCTTGGCGATGATGTCGCTGATGATGCACCCCAGGTCGCATGCGTGCATGTGGATGCAGTTTCGCGCATCGTCCACCATTTGCTGGTTAATCTCGTAGACGCCGCCCTGCACCGGCTTGGCCAGTCCTCCTCGCCCGATGACGGCATCGAACTGCAGTGGAATGCCACACTCCTCAAGGGCATCGAGGACCAGTTGCGTGCGGAACGGTATCTGGTCGACGACCTCTTCGAACTGTGCCAGTTCCTCTGCCGAGTGTGCTATGTTTTTGCGTAGCATTTGCTTCTCTCCCTCATAGACAGCCATCTTCGTCGAAGTGGAGCCCGGGTTGATAACAAGTATCATCATAGTGTTTTGAGATTTGAGTATTGAGGTTTGAGGTTTGAGGTTAGTTTGATGTGAGATTTGGGGTTTGAGGTTTGAGATTTGGGATTTAGATGCTGGGACTTCGTTGAAATCTCAAATCTCAAACCTCAAATTCCAAATCAGATTGACGCCAGTGCGAGGCTGTAGAACTTCGATGTCACGGAGTCGCCACGTGATGGCAGCACCACGGGGCAGAGGGGTCCGCGCAGGATGCCGGCGCAGGCGGCTCCGCAGAACAGGGTGATGGTCTTGTAGAAGACGTTACCAGCCTGAATGTCAGGGAAGATAATGGCGTCGGCCTTACCCTCGAGTGGCGATTCGATGCCCTTCTTGTGCAGGGCTTCTGCCGACAGGCAGGTCTTCAGGTCGAGCGGTCCGTCGACGATGCATGGGCCGAAGTCGCCGTTGCTCACCTTGGCTTTCAGGTCGACATACTCCAGTGTGAACGGGAAGAACTTGGCGTTCACCTTCTCGGTGCAGTTGACAAGGCCTACGCGCGGCTCGGCGATGCCCATGCTGCGGCACGTCTCGAGGACGTACTTCAACTGCTCCTCGCGCTGCTCAGCCGTGGGATGTGGTATGACGGCAGCGTCGGTGAAGAAGAGGAAGCGGTCGTGCCCGGGGATCTCGGCACACGTCAGGTGTGTCAGCACGCGTCCCTTTGGCAGTATGCCCGTCTCCTTGTTGAGCACGGCATGCAGCAGGTCGTCGGTGTTCAGCAGGCCTTTCTGCAGCACGTTGGCCCGGCCTTCGCGCACCAGTGCCACGGCTTTTCGTGCCGCGTCATCGGCATTGTCGGCATCGATGTACTCCACGTTCTTATACTTGGCAAACACTTGTTTTGCCTCCTCTGTGCAGCCCACGAGCAGTGCATCGATGATGCCCTCGTCGAGAGCCTTGCACACTGCGCCCTGGGTAGACGCATCGTTAGGACAAGCCACGGCAACCTGCCGCCGCTCCGTCCGCGCGGCCAGATGAGCCACTAAGTCGTTAAAGCTCCTGATAGTTTCCATAGGTATGATTTAATTTGGCGCAAAGGTACGAAAAGTTTTCTAATTCTCTGCACAAAAAGCCGAAAAAAGTGCAGTAGGAGGGTTATTTTAAGTTTTTTTGCCCCTACGTGGGGGAGATTGGGGGGTAGAGGTGGGGAGAAGAGGGGGTGGCGGAGGGGTTGTGGCAGCCCGCCAGTGTAGGGGCAGGCCTTGTGCCAGCCCGATGGCCCGCCAGGGCCAATGTCGCCGCGACGGCCCGCCGGAATAATTGGCAGGCCGTCGCGGCGGGAATGTCGGGCAGGCCGTTGGCGTTAGGGGGCGACAGCCTTGAGGTTGCGCTCCAACTGGGCAACGCTGCTGGCGCCGACGAGGACACTGGTGACACCCTGCTGCTGGAGGATCCAGCGGAGGGCGTATTCGGCGAGCGTGCGCCCCTCGGCCTGTGCCTCGGCGTTCCACTGCTGCAGCTGCTGGAGCAGCTGTGGCGTGAGCATGTCGGGGCGGAGGAAGTGCTGGCGAGCCATGCGCGAGTCGGCGGGCACACCGTCGACGGTGCCGTTGGCCTCGAGGTGGCACTGCAGGTAGCGGTCGGTGAGGAGCCCCTGCGCCAGCGGTGAGAACGAGATGAATCCCACGCCCTGCTCGTGGCAGTAGCTGAGAACGCCGTCGTCGAGTGGCTCACGGTCGAGCAGGTTCAGGCGGCCCTGGTAGATGAGCAGTGGCACGTCGCGCTGACGAAGATACTCAACGGCCGTGCGGGTGGCGTCGAGGGGCCAGCGTGAGATGCCGACATAGAGGGCCTTGCCCTGGCGAACGATGTCGACGAGGGCCTGGAGGGTTTCCTCAAGGGGTGTCTCGGGGTCGTAGCGATGACTATAGAAGAGGTCGACGTAGTCGAGGTGCATGCGGCGCAGGGACTGGTTGAGGGAGGCGATGAGATACTTGCGTGAACCCCAGTTGCCGTAGGGGCCAGGCCACATGTCGTAGCCCGCCTTGGTGGCAATGAATAGTTCATCGCGGTGGGGGCGGAAGTCCTGGTCCATCAGCCTGCCGAAGGTCTCCTCGGCACTGCCGTAGGGAGGGCCGTAGTTGTTGGCCAGGTCGAAGTGGACGACGCCGTGGTCGAAGGCGTAACGAGTGATTTCACGCGAGCGCTCGTAGGGGTCTACACCGCCGAAGTTGTGCCAGAAGCCAAGGGAGAGGCGGGGGAGGAGCACGCCGCTGCTGCCGCAGCGATTGAAGGTCATGGAGTTGTAGGTCATGGGTGAATGGGGGTTAGGGGGGAGACGGGGCCGCGTTGATGACGCGGGGATGGGGATGGAGGGGGGAGGCGGGGCCGCGTTAACAACGCGGCATACAGGACAACGGGCAGTACAGGCCGCAGAAGGGGTGAGGAGGCCGAGGCGGAAGCGATGGCGGGCCAGGGCGGGGGCTGTGGCCCGCTGCCGCGGCCCGCCGGTTGCTGTTAGTGGTTCCGCTTGCAGCTGTTCAGGAGGGGGGCCTTGCCTTCATCGATGAGCTTGAGGATGAGCTCGCCGAAGAGGGTGTTCTGCCATGCGAACCAGGGGCGGGTGTAATGGGCTGCGTCGTCCTTGTCGAAGGACTCGTGGATGAAGCCCGTGCCGCCATCGGTGTTCATGAGCATCTCTATGCATCGCTTGATTTCGGCATCGTCGTTGCTGGTGAAGGCGTACATCATGATGCTCATCGGCCATGGCATGTCGTAGCCGATGTGGGGTCCGCCGATGCCCTCGCCGGCCTTTCCGCGGAAGAACGACGGGTTGTCCTCTGACCAGACGAAGCGGCGGGTGTTCTGGTATACGGGGTCCTTGGCGGCCGAGACGTCGCCTAAGTAGCCGAGAGCCAGGAGCGAGGGCACGTTGGCGTCGTCCATGAGCAGGTGGCTACCGTAGCCGTCGACCTCGAAGGCGTAGATGGGCCCGTACTTCGGGTGGTTGACGATGGCATGCTCCTTCAGTGCCTGCTCCACCTCGTCGGCGAGCTGCGTGCACTGGCGTGCCCGGTCGCTGTCGTGATTGACGGCGTTGAGTATCTCGGCAGCCTTACGCAGTGAGGTGACGGCCATGAAGTTCGAGGGCACCAGATAGGGGAAGACTGTTGCGTCGTCGCTGGGGCGGAACACGGAGACGATGAGCCCCACGGGCTTTGCAGGGTGTCCCAGTCCGTCCCATCCGACGGTGTCGAACTGTCGGTCGGTGGTGCGGCGGAAGCGGTACGGTCCGCGGTCGCCACCCTTTCGCTGCTGCTGGTGGAAGACGGTCAGGACGTTGTCGATGGCCTTCAGCCATTCCTCGCCGAAGACGCTCTGGTCGCCCGTCTCCTTCCAGTAGGCATAGGCGAGGCGTATGGGGTAGCACTCCGAGTCGATCTCGTACTTGCGCTCGTGGAGTCCAGGCTTCATCTTCGTGTGGTCACTTTGCCATTCGCCCACCTCGTCGGGGCTGTCGTAGAAGGCGTTGGCGTAGGGGTCGAGGTTGATACACTTCCATTGGCGCAGGATGACGCCGCGCAGCATGCGTGCCAGTGCGGGGTCGTCGTTGGCAAACTGTACGTAGGGCCACACCTGTGCGCCGGAGTCGCGGAGCCACATGGCGGCAATGTCGCCGGTATAGACGAATGTGTCGTCGTCGCCGTTGGGCAGCTGGCGGTAGTGGACGGTGGTCTCGAGGGTGTTAGGGAAGCAGTTCTCGAACATCCAGGCCAGGTAGGGGTTGCCGCTGAGCAGGCGCTTCACCTCGTCGATCTTCTGGTCGATGGCCTTCGAGCGGAAGAGGCGCTGGTCGGGCGCGGGGCGCTTCGAACGGCCGGGGCCGTAGGTGGTGTCAGCGGTCATGCGGATGTAGTCGCGTCCGTAGACGGGGGTGTTGTCGTCGGGTGTCGTCGCGGCAGTGGCCGTGGCGGCGGTGAGCAGTGCCAAGCAGGCGGTAGTGAGAAGCTTTTTCATGCGGTTTTAGTGGTTGGTTGTTGTATGTAATAACGATGAAATCGGGGATTTATTATGTGGAGGGGGAAGAGAAGGGAAGGGGAGGCGGC
>JAFPZD010000136.1 GCA_017417465.1 Prevotella sp.
AGTAATCTAATGTGGGTGTCAAAATTGATAATTTGTACTTTATCTCATTACAGTTTGTAATCATTAAGACGGCCTGAAGGGCCAGAAGCCATCAGCCCAGGGCAGCGCCCTGGGTATCAAGCCGAATAGTAATGTCGCCCTGAAAGGGCAAAAGCTCTGATTATCAATGCTTTTGCATTTTCTTTCCCTGCTACGCTTTCGTAACAAAGTGGAGATAGAACGCCCGTAGGGCTTTGAACGCAGCTCTGCTGCATTGAACCGCGCCGCAGGCGCAATTGAACTTTTGAACCCAGCAGCTCCGCTGCTTTGCGCTCCTTATGGCTGCCAGGGAACCGTCAGAGCCTGAATGAGTGCATCGAGTTGCTGGTGGTTCATGCCATGAGAGAGCAGATAGGCTGAGAATGCTTTGGCATAACCCACATTTGGCAACTGTGCTTCGTCGTTAACGTCGGCATAATACATCAGGCAGGTATTTAGTCTAAGCGATACCAACGTGTTGCAAAGCTCAGGGCTATTTCCCGGGTTGAGGTGGAAGTAGTTGTTATAGGTGATCAGGTAGTCGTCCACAATCTCCTCATAGGTTGCTCCACACAATCCTTCCAGCAGGGCACACACATATCCCGTGCGGTCCTTTCCCTCCATGCAATGCACGATATAGGGTGCAGGGCGCGATGGGAGCTCCTTCAGGGCCGCAATGAGTCGTTTATTGAAGTCGTCTGCCGCCCTTTTCCACCATCTTGATCACAACGGTATGCCCCTCCAGTCCTGTGAGCTCTTCGGGAAGTCCGATGTTATTGGCCGTGAAGCAGATGCTGGGATAGGTGGGATAGACTACGCACAGGTATTCTCCGTTGCGGGTGTAGTAGCCGTCGTAGTAAGGCATGATGAGCTCTTTGTCGTCAACGGTGATGCTGATGACGTCGCCGAGAGTAAAACCAGCCTCCGTCATGTCAGCTTGCGTGAAGTCTAACATGGTTGCGCCGAACTCGTTATACGATGTGATTTTACCTGTTATCGTCGGCTCCTTGTTGCCTTCGTCGTCGTCAGAGCAAGAAGTGGCCAGGGTTAGTAGACCGACAAGAATGAGGAGGAGTGCCGAGCTCCAACCGCTCCGCATGAATGCTAAGTGATGTGAATGTTTTGATTGAATAGTAGTCATGTTTATAAGTTTTTATGATGATTTATTGCATACATTGTTCATTTTTATGCTGCAAAGATAGTGTTTTTTTGATTTAAATCAGAAAAGTCGCATATTTTACGGAAAGTTTGTATATTTGCAGTATCGTTTCATAAAGAGCAAATATGAAGAATAGAATCCTATGTATGGTGTGCTGTCTCGTGGCTGTGTTGCCCGTGCTGGCGCAGAGTGAATATAAGCTGTTTCCTGCCAATGGAAGTGTCGACGTGAATCCCGACACGCACCTTTCCATCACCTTTGCTAGTGAAGCCAAGGTGGGGGAGAAGGGACTCATTCGAGTCTACGACAAGGCGACCGGCAAGCTGGTGGACCAACTCGACCTGAGCATTCCTGCTGGGCCGACGGAGCGCACGCCCGATGCCCCCGATGCCGATTACATCAAGTCGCCCTATGTCTACAAGAGTCAACTCGTGACGAACAAGAACACACGCCCCGGCACTCCCTCGTCGTATAACCGTCCTGACCAGCGACGTTTCCAGCTCACCATCATCGGCGGCTTCTCCGACGGGTTCCATTTCTATCCCGTCATGTCGAAGGGCCACACGGCAACCATCTACCCGCATCACAACCTGTTGGAATACGGCCGGGAGTACTACGTCACGATTGACAAGGACGTGTTTGCCGACTTCCCTGGCATCAAGGGCAAGAAGACATGGACATTCAAGACCAAGGCAAAGGCGCCCGACAAGGACCAGCGTGTGCTCACCGTGGCTGCCGACGGCTCGGGTGACTTCTCCACGCTTCAGGGGGCGATGGACTTCATTCCCGACTTCCTGACAAGTGAGGGTGATCGCCGCACGGTGAAGGTTCGCAAAGGCGACTATCAGGAATTGGTGTACTTCCGAAACAAGAACTACGTCACTATCGATGGTGAAGGGAGCGATGTGACGCTGGTGCACTATCCGAACAACGAGGTATTTAATCCGCATCCCGCCGACATCAAGACCAACGAGTTGCGGGGCACCTTTCCTTCGCGTCGTGCTGCCGTGGCTATCGACAACTGCCGGCACATGATCGTCCGCGACATCACATTCCGGACCGACTGCAAAGGTCAGGCTGAAGGACTGCTGGTGAACGGCGAGCACAACTACTTTGAGAACGTACACATCATAGGCGACGGCGATGCCTTGCAAGCCAACGGCAGCTGCTACTGGCAGAATTGCCGCATAGACGGAGGCGGCGATACAATTCTCGGCCGTGGTCCGTCGTTCTTCAACCATTGCACCATCACCAGCTACGGGGCGTTCATGTGGATTCGTAACACGAAGGAGAACCACGGCAATATCTTCGTCGACTGCCACTTGAAAGGACGTTCCAAATTTGCTGAGCTTGGCCGTCTGCCCAACAACAAAGGACGTAACTATCCCGATGCCGAGTGCGTGCTGCTGAACTGTACGCTGGAGGACATTCCTGCCCACGGCTGGGGACAGACAGACGATGACGCCAAGACGGCAACCATCCTGGAGTTCAATAGCCATGATGCAAATGGCGAACCCATCGACACTTCCCACCGCCATCCGCTGATGCACCAGTTGGATGCCGTAAAAGATGCCACGCTCATCGGCCGATACTCCGATGCCAATTTCGTGCTTGGATGGTAAGGCCATGATAAAAATACATAGATAGCTATGCAGATATTACTCGCTTCAGCAAAAATCATGCACGACGCGTTGTCGACGCCTCCTGATGTGGTGTTGTCATCACCTCGTTTTGCCCATGAGGCAGAGGCTTTCGCTCGCGACATGGCACAGTATTCTGCTGAAACAATTGCAGAGATGCTGAGCTGTAGCCGCCAGATAGCTGAGCAGAACAAGCTACGCTTCATGCGATTCTTCGAGGGCACGGCGAAGCTGCCTGCCATTCTCGCCTATTATGGTCAGGCTTATAAGCATCTGAAGGCTGAAACGCTCACGGCGGACGACCTTCACTATTCGCAACTGCATTTGTGGATCACTTCGTTTCTCTATGGCATGCTTCGTCCGTTGGATGGAATTTTGCCGTATCGAATGGAAGGCCATGTGGAGCTGGCAAGTGGGGCAGGGGAGAACATGTTC